>JBJHBB010000052.1:0-8870 GCA_050485265.1 Rhodothermales bacterium
TCGAGGCGATCATCGTCGGTGAACGGGGTGACCAGCGCGGGGGCCGTCCCGCGGAAAAGGAGGTCAGGCATGGCGGAAGGGTGACAGAGTGGGGTTGCGGGTGACGATGGTAGAGCGCAGAGCCGCCCATCGTTCCGCCACTGCGATGCTTATCGGGCGTGATTCACCGACTCGTCGCCATCGGGGTCTCGAGATCGCGGAGCCAGTCCTCAATGGTGAAGAGTCCGCGCTTGCCCGGCAGCCATTCCGCCGCGCGCACCGCGCCCATGGCGAACGCCTTTCGATCTTTGGCCACGTGCTGAATCGTTAGCTGGTCCATCTCGCTATCGAAACCCACGACATGATCCCCTTTCACCGCGCCCACCCGACTGGAGGTCACGTGCAGCGCGTGGTGACGGATGGCGCCGTGCTGCGTCTCGGTCTCCAACTCCGTCTTGCGATCAAGCCCGGCGAGCAATGTCTGGGCGAGCGCGATCGCGGTGCCGCTGGGGCTGTCGACCTTCCCCGTGTGATGAAGCTCATGGACGAAGGCGTCGTACTCGGTCAGACGGTTCAGCAGGGGTAGCATCGCGCGAAGGGCCCGCTGCATCAGCGCGACTCCGAGCGAGAAGTTCGGTGCGTACAGCAATCCGTTCTGCCCCTCGTCCACCCATTCCTGCACTTTGGAGAGGTCATCGTACCAGCCAGTAGTTCCAACAACGGCGTCGACTCCCCAGAAACAGTAGCGGTGAATGTGGTCGAGTGCCACATCCGGAAGGGAGAAATCGATGGCGAGATCGGCGCCGTTGAGCGCATCCGGATCGCGCTCGTCCAGCAGGGGCCGGTCCTTGTCGAACCGGGCGACGATCTCGTGACCGCGTTCACTCGCAGCGGTCTCCACGGCCTGGCCCATGCGACCGGTGCCCACGAGGGCGATACGCAAAGTCGTCTGCCCTGTAGTCATTTTCGGAGTGATGTTGAGTGGGGATGTGATACGCGATCCGACAGAGGACAAATGCGCCCTCGGGCTAATCACCGCATGGCTTCGGCCGCGCGGACAATGTCGGCGAGCAGCACTGCCGTCGTGACGGCCCGATTGGCACCCGGTCCGCGCACGACCAGAGGATGTGGATCGTAGCGCTCCGTGTGGAACGAGAACAGGACGGATGCCGGAGGGACCGCCGCCATCGCCGAACGTGACTGTAAAGCCTGCACACCGGCCCGCACCATCCCCGGCGCAACTACCGCTACGTACTGCAGAGACTGCCCCTGACTGGCGTATTCCTCGCTGCGTTGCCGCCACGCCGCGTCGAGGGAGGGCAAGCGCTGCCAGAACTCGTCAAGCGGCAAATCGACCAAGTCTTCGGGGACGAGCGACTGCACCTGCGCTTCGGCGCGCGTGACGCTCATCCCCAACTCTCGTGCGAGGATGACCAGCTTGCGGGCGATGTCCTCCCCCGCGAGGTCCGCACGCGGGTCGCGCTCGGTGAGACCCGCTTCTGCTGCCTGGCGGACGGCCTCAGAGAAGCTGCTCCCATCCCGAAGCGCTGCGAACACGAATGAGAGGGTGCCGGAAAAGACCCCGTGGATCCGCCGAATGTTGTCACCCGTCCGCACGAGATCACGCAGTGTCGAGAGGACGGACAAGCCGGCCCCTACGGTCGTTTCGTACAGCAGCGGTACCTCCTTCTCCCTCGCCGCGCGACGAATGTCTTCAGCCAACGAGGGCTCGAGCGTGAAGGGCAACTGGTTCGGGGTGACAATGGCCGCTCCCTCGCCTAACCACCGCGGGTAGAGACGTGCCGCCTGCTCCGAACCGCTCACATCGATGATGATGACGCGTTCGAGACGCGCATCGTGGACACGATTCGTAAGCGCGTCCAGGACGTCGCCGTGCTCCTCGGCATGGCTCAGCACGTCCTTGGCCGAGTCAAACTCGATCCCCCCCACGTCCCAGACCAGGCGCCGCGAATCCGCGAGAGCGACCAGCCGCAGGTGGATGCCATGGTCGGCCAACAAAGCACCGGCTCGCTGGTTGAGCATCTCTATCACGTCCCTCCCCATCGTTCCGGCCCCGACCAGCGCGAGATGCGCTCGTAGCCTCCGCATGGCGAAGGCTTCATGGAGCGCAGACACGGCCCGCGCAGCCTCACGGTCGGCGATAACGCAGGATAGGTTGTGGTCGCTGGCTCCCTCGGCGATCGCGCGCACGTTCACGTGTGCACGTCCGAGAGTCGAGAACATTCGTCCCGCAAGGCCCGTCACGCCGCTTACGCCCTGCCCGACGGCGGCGATTACAGCCAGCCCCCCCTCGGACTCAATTCCGTGGATGTCTCCCCTCTCCGTCTCGCGCGCAAAGGCCCGCCTGAGCAGGTTGACGGCCTCATCGCGATCTCGCTCCCTCACCGCGAAACACAGGCTGCCTTCGCTGGAGGCCTGGGCGATCAGTAGCACCGGAAGCTCGCGTGCAGCCAACGCCGAAAAGGCCGTTGCCGTGAGGTCGGGGACGCCGATCAGTCCTGCCCCCTCGAGAACGATCAGGGCAACGTCGCGAACGGCCGTGATCGACTTGATTGGCGCGCCATCGTCGGATAGCTCGGCGGTGATCCGCGTGCTGGATGCCTCTGGGCGCAGGGTGTTCTTGATCCAGAGTGGAATGCCGGCCCGCTCGAGCGGACGCATCGTCCGAGGATGCAGGACTTTCGCGCCGAAGTGCGCCAGTTCGGCGGCCTCTCGGTAGGTGAGTTCGGGGAGGGAGAATGCCTCCGGCACTAGGCGCGGATCGGCAGAGAGCACGCCATCGACGTCCGTCCAGATGATCGCCGCCTCGGCCTCGAGCGCGGCCGCCAGAAGCGTCGCCGTGTAATCGCTTCCAGATCGCCCCAGGGTGGTCGTGACGCTATCGTGCGTGGCCGCGATGAATCCGGTGACGACCACAACGGTCGACTGGGGAATCTCCTCGAAACGCTCCCGGATGCGGTCTGTCGTGGCCGACATGTCGACGGCGGCCTCACCAAAAGCATCATCAGTGAACACGATCTCGCGCGCGTCGATGGCGAGCGCGTCCCTGCCGGCGGACCGTACCGCGGCGGCAACCAGCGGCGCGGCAAGCCGCTCGCCTGCCGAGATCACCGCATCCGAAAAGCGCGGTGTGCATTCCCTCAGCAGATACATCCCCTGGAGCAGCTCCTCGATCTCACCGACGATGCGCACCTGATCCTCTTCGAGCCCTTCACGCTCCTCCTCTTTCGCCACCTCACGGAGCACGTCTCGGTAGCGATCCCCGATTTCTGACAGGATCGAGCCGTGATGGCCGTCGCGCGCGGTGGCAGACGAGATCGCCGCCAGGAGCCGATCGGTGACGCCCCCAAGAGCCGAAGTGACGATCGTGATCTGGGCATCCGGGTGGGCTCGCGCGTCGTCGAGGGCCAGCGCAACGGCTGCATGGACTCGCGCTGCGTCCGCAACGGAGGTTCCCCCAAACTTGTGGACGCGATGGGAGCGCCCAGATGCCTCGTTCATCTCGGGACTGGTGGTGAGCGAAGAAGATAGCCGAGTATAGACGGAGACGGCTCGCGGGTCTTCGCTGGCGCTCCATTGACAGCCGCTCGGGGCACTTCGTACCTTTTGGACCTGCCACAACAGCGGGGCTATAGCTCAGTTGGTAGAGCGCCTCAATGGCATTGAGGAGGTCTGCGGTTCGAATCCGCATAGCTCCACCCCCGAAAGCGGCCCAGACGAAGCGGAAACGCGGACACTGGGCCGCTTTTTCGTCATAACCTTCGAGCACCATTTGGCGTGCTCGGTGTCACGGGTCACTCGTTGCCGGTATTCGCCTCCGGCATGCCGACTTCGACGAGACCATTCCGCCACGCCCACGCGACCGCTCCTGCGCGCCCGGCCACACCAAGTTTGGCGTAGATGGTCGAGATGACGTTGCGAACGGTGCCTCCAGATAGGCACTCCTGCTCAGCGATCATCGCGTTCGAAGAGCCGTTGGCCATCGCGCGAAGGATCGAACGTTCTCTGGTAGTGAGGCCTACCTTCGCACTCTGGTTCCTGCTAGGAGGCATCAGCATTCTGGAAACCCGCGGACTGAGCCACATCTCTTCGCCACGCGCCACGGCGCGGACGGCCTCGCACAGAATCGACGGATCGTCGCGCTTGGCGATGAACCCCGCAACCCCGGCCGATAGAAGGCCATAGACCTCTTCCTCGTGCAGGCGGTCGAGAAATACCAGCACGCCGGTCTGCGAATCGCATTGGTCGCGAAGAGCCTCGACGGAAATCTCGCATGCCAGTTCGCGATCGATCATGATCACGCACGGTCTCAGGTGTGCGCAGGCGCGCAGCGCCGCCTCACCGGAGTCGAACACGCCACACACTACCAGGCCTTCCTTCTTCGCCAGAACGGTTTCGAGTCCGACCCGGACGAAGGGATTCCCTTCTGCAATCATCACCCGGACAGCCATAATCTCGCTGTTTGCTTATCAGTTCGGAGTCCTCCGACCGACTGTCATTCAGAACGGCCATCGACCCCCCAAACCAGTATCGCGATCAGCGGATTGTCACACATTGGGCAATTGCCCTATTCGTGCTTCACGATGCTACTGCGCTTGAATCCGAGCCGAGATGGCCTTCAGGGATGGGTTCGAAACGCACCGCCGCTGCTTGACCCAGGCGTCATGCCGGGTTCGTTAAGTCGTCTCTGAGGGCCGCGACGAACCTGAACGACGACGGCGGGCCCAAGATGAGCCCGCCGTCTCCTGCTGAAGAGTTGCTAAGGGTCGCTAGCGCGAAAACGATATCGGCACAACGAACGCCGAGCGGTCCCACTCGATGCGGAGTTCGCCGCCGTCGGCAGTCTCTACGACGTCGATATTGAAGAGCTCGACGGTTTCGGTGAGGTCGGTTCGGGTCATCGGGACGCGGCCCAGGTCATGCGCGGGATCGTGGGCCGTGCCGGTCTGCCCCGTCTGGCGGTTGATGATTAGGACGCCCCCGTCCGGTTCGGGAATCGAGAAGAGCGTGTACTTCCCGGCGGGCACGTCCAGGTCACCGATGCGGACATCCGAGTCAATTTCGATATGCGTAGCCAGGTTGGCGCCGGTCCGCCAGAGCTGACCCCATTCGACCAGATTGCCGAAGATGACGCGACCACGACGAGCAGGCTGGCCAAAGTCGATGTGGAAGTTCACGCCATGCACGGTTGTAAGCGTTTCACCCCGCCCGGAGAGCGGGCCAAATGCCTGACCCGCGGCATCGAGCGCCGCCGAGCGCTGTGCGAAGGCCTCCGTATCGAACGACTCGACGCGAGTCACGGTCAGCGCGCGCGTCGTGGCACCGGCGCTCAGGAACTGCAGGGAGCCATCGGGGCCGACGTTCACATCCATCGTGCCTCGGAACGGATGGGTGACGGTCATCTGTCCCTCGCCCACGCGGCGCACGACGAAGGGCATGGATCCACGGGCGGTGAACAGCGGCTGGACGAGCGAGTCCTGCTCCGCCGGTGCCGCTCGCCTAAGCATCTCCTCGAAGGGCCAGTGGATCATGTCGATGAACGGTAGAGCCGACGCATCGCCGTCGATGGTGCGAGACTGCGCTTCGCCGTCGGATGTCGATTCGACCACAAGTCCGTCCGGCGAGGGCACCACCACGTCGCGCCGGGTCTCGGCGAACATGCCATCGTCACCCGGAGCCTCGGTCACAGCTTCGTATCGAGCAAGATGACCGGCGTCGTCGAAGTCGAGTCTGTATCGGACGGCGCTCGTCTGCGGCGAGCGAAGCACGACGTGAGCCTCCATACCGGCCGCTGTGTGCGAGAAGCGTTCGACGGCAAGCGTGTCCGCACCGAGCAGGGTTATAAACGCTGCCTCGACCGGCGGGTCCAGGTGGACAGTTGTCGAAGTCCCCGGCGAGAAGTGAAGAAGCGTACCGACAAGAAGGGTGAGTACTGCGTTGGTCATGGCGGATAGGGCGCTGAATTCGCGGATGTCGTCCCAGTAACGAACGTCCACCCAATTTAGCCTGACCGCGGCGATGCCTTCGCCCGGGTCGTGGGCCGCCGATGCCGATAACTTCAGGGGAGCGTCCAAATCGTCGCCACAACCCCGTCCCCAAACCGACCGACCGTGCTTTTCCGATTCGCCCTGGCCGTTACTGCCTGCCTACTGCTCGCCGCTCCCCTAACCCAGGCTCAGACATTCCCCACCGACGATCCGGTCCTCGAGGCCATCTGGGATGAAGGTGTTGAACGCTCGCAGGTCGAGCGACTCGCGCAGGTCCTCCTGGATTCGATCGGACCTCGGCTCGTGGGTACACCTCAACAGCAGGTTGCTCACGAATGGGCAGTAGACCAGTACGCCCGTTGGGGAATTTCCGCTCGCAATGAGCAATACGGCACCTGGCGTGGCTGGGAGCGAGGCACGTCGCACGTTGACCTGATCGCTCCACGCGTTCGATCGCTGGACGCGATGATGCTCGCCTGGAGCCCTGCTACCGATGGCCCGGTAGAAGGACGGGTGATCACCCTCCCCGAAGTGGATTCAGGGCAATCGTTCGACGAGTGGCTTGGTGAGGTCGCGGGCGCCTTCGTACTCGTGTCGTTCCCACAACCGACGTGCCGCCCGGATGGCAACTGGGAGGAGCACGCCCGGCCGGAGACGGTCGAGCGAATGCGCGAGGAGCGCTCCGCGGCGCGCGAAGCCTGGGACGATCGCATTCGGGAGATGGCCGCCTCTGTCAACGCGCTGGCCGGCCGTCTGGAGGCCGCCGGTGCCGCCGGCATGATCACCTCGAACTGGTCAGGCGGCTGGGGAGCTGAGCGGATCTTCGGAACCGTGACGCAGTCGATGCCGGCCGTCAGCGTGAGCTGCGAAGACTATGGGCTGCTTCACCGTCTCGCTGCGAACGACCAGGGCCCGCGCCTTCGCGTCGACCTTCAGTCGCGCTTCCTGGGTGAGGTCCCGACTTTCAACACCATCGCCGAGATTCGCGGCACCGAGCTGCCCGACGAGTACGTCATCCTGTCGGCACACTTCGATTCGTGGGACGGGTCTTCCGGCGCCACCGACAATGGCACGGGTACGGTGATGATGATGGAGGTGATGCGCATCCTTCAAGAGGTGTATCCGAGTCCTCGCCGAACCATCCTCGCCGGTCACTGGGGCGGCGAGGAACAAGGCCTGAACGGCTCACGCGCTTTCACCGAGGACCATCCGGACATCGTCGAAGGAGTCCAGGCCGTCCTGAACCAGGACAACGGCACCGGTCGCATCGCCAACATCTCGATGAGTGGCTTCACCGGCGCGGGCAGCCGCTTTGCGAGTTGGCTGAGCCAGGTCCCCCACGAACTCACGCGCGAGATCCGGCTCGACATGCCCGGCTCACCCGGCCGAGGCGGATCCGACCATGCGTCGTTCATCTGCCATGGCGCACCGGCCTTCTTCCTCGCGGCGACGAGTTGGGACTACTTCACCTACACCTGGCATACAAACCGCGACACATACGACAAGATCGTGTTCGACGACCTGCGACATAACGCGCTCCTCGGAGCGATGCTCGCCTACCTGGCCGCGGAGGACGACGAGCGGATGCCGCGTGACCAGGTTTCAGCGTTCCCCCCTAACCCGTTCACCGGCGCCGAGGGAGCATGGCCAGAGTGCCGTCCCGCGCAGCGGTCGTTTGACCGTGCCAACTGAGGTGGCCCACACTCCAGACATTGACAAAGCCGCCAAGGCAGCCGCGACGCTCGGCGTCCCACAGATCGAGCGCCACATCTTTCTCTGCGCCGATCAGTCGAAACCCAAGTGTTGCGATCTCGACGCCAGCCTCGAATCGTGGCAGTTTTTGAAGCGTCGACTGGCGGAGTTGGGCCTGACCGGCAGCGGAGGCGTCTATCGCACCAAAGCCAACTGCCTGCAGATCTGTGCTGCTGGTCCGATTGCCGTTGTCTACCCCGAGGGCGTCTGGTATCACTCCTGCACCCCAGAGGTGTTGGAGAGAATCATCCAGGAGCACCTTCTCGGTGGGCGTTATGTGGTGGATCAGGTGCTGTCGATCAGGCCAGGAGTTTATCCCAGGGATCCCTGACCGGAAGCGACCCGTCTATAGCTCCACCTTGTCCCCATCAGCCACTCTAGCAATGCGGATACTCCCCCTCACTCTCGCATTCCTTCTGGTCGTCGCTGCGCCAGAGTCGGCCGCTCAGGAGGCCGACGCTACCGACCTCGGTGCCACCATCACCGAATGGACCGTGCCCTACGCCGAGTCCAGGCCTCGTGACCCGATCGTGGCTCCCGATGGCCGAATCTGGTTCGTTGGCCAACGCACCCATTACGTAGCCATTCTAGATCCCGACACGGGCGACTTTGAGCGCATCGATCTCAACGACGGCGCGGGACCGCATAACGTTATAGTTGACGCCGACGGCACTCCCTGGTACGCGGGCAATCGCGATATGCACATCGGCAGGATTGACGCCGAGTCGCATGAGATCACGCGCTTCGACATGCCCGATGAACGTGTCCGCGATCCTCACACGATGCTGTTCGATGACCATGGTCACCTCTGGTTCACCGCGCAGGGCGGCAATCACATTGGTAGAATGAACGTCGCGACCGGTGATGTGGACGTCGTCGCCGTCCCAACGGAGCGTTCCAGGCCATACGGCCTCGAAATCGCGCCTGACGGCACTCCATGGATCGTGCTCTTCGGCACCAACAAGCTTGCGAGCGTCGATCCGACCACCCTCGAACTGACCGAGCATGTCCTTCCGCGAGAGGAGATCCGTCCGCGGCGGCTTGCAATCACGTCGGATGGCGCTATCTGGTATGCCGACTATGCTGCCGGCTACCTCGGCCGCTTCGATCCGGCATCAGCCAACGTAGCCG
>JBJHBB010000053.1:0-8850 GCA_050485265.1 Rhodothermales bacterium
CCACAGAGCCCGAACAGCGGGGCGAGCGCCGGGTGGTCGTTCGGCAGGCCGGACAGCTGGGCGCGCTGCTCAAGTCGTTCAAGGGCCCGCCGGGGCTGGATCCGGCTGCCGACGCCCTCGACGTGCTCTCGGTGGCGCTGGGCGCCGGTCGCTCCAGCAGGCTCTATCGCACCCTCACCGATGAGGGCCTCACGACGGCTGCGATGGCCTGGATGCCGCGTCTGCGCGACCCCGGCCTCTTCTCGATCTACGCCTCGCTCGCGCCGGACGTCGACCACCAGACGGTGGAGGAGGCCGTGTGGAGAGTGCTGGAGAAGGTCATGGAGGGGGGGATCACGGAAGCCGAGTTGATGCGGGCGCGACGGCAGCTCGTCGCGGACGAGGCCTACGGCCGCGACGGTCCGTTCGCCATCGCGAGTCGTCTCAACGAAGCGATCGCCGCCGGCGACTGGCGCCTCTACACCGACTTCCTCGAGCGCATCTCGTCAGTCTCGACCAGCGACGTCCAACGGGCCGCAAGGCAGGTCTTCGACCGCGACCGCCTGACCGTCGGCCTCTACGAGCCCGTCCTCCCTGCACCTCTGACAAACGGCCAGCCCTGATGACCAGCAACAGTGATTTGCGGCCGCTGGCCGAGCGTGTGCAAACCAGCGATGCGGGAGGCTTCCGGGTTCTCGCTCTCTCGACTCCGGTCGAGAAAGTGGTCTCGTTCACCGGCTCCTTTCGAACTGACCCCGACTTCGCCGCTGAGGAGGAGGTCATTCAGCAGCTTGCGGTATCGCTGTTGGACAAGGGCACTGTCCGACGCGATCGTTTCGCCATCGCCGAGGCGCTGGACGACCGCGGCGCGCAACTCACCTTCTCGGCGAGCGGGCTACGGTGCTCCTTCTCGGGACGGTGCCTGCGAGAGGACCTGGAGGACGTTCTGGGCCTGATCGCCGAGCAGCTACGCGAGCCGCTCTTCGATGCGGACGAGTTTCGGAAGGCGCGCGCTCAGCAAATCGCCTCCGTGAAGCGCGTGGCCGAGGACACCGGCAGCCAGGCGCACGGCCTTCTGGCGAGACACTTTTTCGGCCCGGCGCATCCCAACTTTCGCCCCCAGATCGAGAAGGACCTCCGCGCGCTGGAGCAGGCCACGATCGACCAGGTGAAGCAATTTCACCGCGATCATTTTGGAGGACGCGACGGTGCGATCGTCCTCGTGGGCGATCTCGACCAGGGGCACGTCGAGCGTGTGACGCGCGACCTGTTCGGCGACTGGTCACCCGGACCGCGAGCCAGCGAGTTCGAGACCGCCGCCCGCGACGCCGATTCCGGCAGAGAGGCGTACATGATGGACGATCGCCAGAACCTGGACGTTCGGATCGGGCACCCGCTCACGTTGCGCCGGGACAGCGACGACTACCTGGCCCTCTACGCGGGCGTGTACGCCCTCGGAGGCAACTTCTCGGCACGGCTGATGGGGACGGTTCGGGATGAGCAGGGTCTCACCTACGGCATCGGGGCGCGGCTGTCGGGAGTCTCGATGTATCACGACTGCTACTTCCTCACCTCGGTGACGCTGAGCCAGGAGAACCTCGATCGGGGCATCGACGCCACGCTCGAGCAGGTGGAGGCGTTTGTAAGAGACGGCATCACAGCCGAGGAACTGGACGAGAAGCAGACCACACTCGCGGGCCAATTCAAAGTGGGGATGGCGACCACGCGCGGCCTGTCGAGCGCCCTCCTCTCGAACGCTGAGCGTGGCTTCGACGTCGGCTATCTGGATCGTTTCCCCGATCTCGTCCACGGATTGACGCTCGGCGAGGTGAATGACGCCATCGCCCGACATCTCGACGCGGATAGGCTCTTCGTGGGCATCGCGGGCACCCTGCCTTCCGTGAAAACCGAAGCAGGATAGGAACGGGTGACGGCAGGCGCGGTCGAAAGAAGTGCGGCTGGTGAGAGCGTTTTTCGACCGGCCGTCACGTCATCATCAACTCTTCCTTCGCCCGTCATGAACGACCCGAACTCAATTCTTGCCGGCTATCTATCTGACATGGCCGCCGTCGAGAAGCACATTCTCGAGGCCGTCGAGCGCCAGCTAGAAACCGACAATCTCACCCTATTCCCCGAAGCACACGCCGTCGTCTCGCGGCTGGACGAAACGCTTCGGCGTCACCTCGACACCCTCCAGCGGGAGATCGAGTCCCGCGACGAAGGCGACTACGTAGAGATCCTCAAGAAGGCGCTCACCGGCGCCCTCGGCTTCGTGGCTGGGATGTACAACAAGGTCCGCAGCGAGGACGACGTCTCGAGGATGATCCGGGACAACTACACGGCCACCAGCCTCGCCGCCGTTTCCTACCAGATGCTACACACCACTGCGCTCGGCCTGCACGACCAGCGCGTGGCCGACATGGCCGTGATGCATCTGCGCGACCTCACGCCGATCCTCGTGGAGATGTCCAAGGTGATCTGCACGGTCGTAGCGCGCGAGCTGGCCGAGGAAGACAAGGTCTTCGACGGCACCGTCGGGCATCAGGCCATCGAGAACACGCAGCAGGCGTGGAGCACGAGCGAGCCGGTCGCAGTCGCCCCCTGACGTTAGCCGTCACTCATTCCGCGGGCCGGCCTCTATGGTCGGCCCGCGTCGTTTCAGCCACGGATCACGATCACGCGGTCGTCATCGAGGGGCTCGCCAGCCGGCGCCGAGCGCTTCGGCTTGGTGTCGGGCTTCTGCATGACCAGGGCCAGGATCAGGTAGAGCGGGATGGCCATACCCTGCCCGGCGATGAGCGCGACCACGAACGCGATCCGGACGATCGTCGGGTCGATCCCGAAGTACTCTCCGATGCCGCCACAGACGCCCGCGATCTTTCGATTGGTGACGCTCTTGGCAAACTGCTTGCGTCCGCTGAAGGTGCGGCTGGTGGTGGACACCTCGGGGGCCTCGCGCGGTCTCTCGGTGCGTGGGCTCGTGGCGCGTGCGGTGCGCTGAGCCGTGCGTCGCTCGGCGGCGCGTCGCCGGGCGGCCGTCTTGGGACGTCGGCGAGGTTTCCACGACAGCACGCCGAAACCGACCAGGATCAGCAGCACACCGATCAGCCACGGGCCGAGGAGACTGCCGATCTCGAACTGCGTGGTGAATAGGCCGAACTGCTCGAGCAGGTAGGCCGCGCCGACGCCGATCGTCGCCAGTCCCGCCAGCGTCGGTAGGTTTACGAAGCCGCCTTTCTCCTCCGTCTGCTCGTGCCGGGCGATGAAGTCCTCGATGTCCTCGTCGGTGATATCCTCGTCGAGGTCGAAGCGGGCTCCGAACGGTTCCTCGTGAAGCCGGGCGTCGTCTTGCGAATACGGGGTGCGGGTGCGCGTGCTCATAATTGCGCCAGGTGGATGCCGCTAAGGTACGGTTTCAGTCCTCAACTTGTTACGCCAGGGGAGCCGCCAGACGCCGCTCGTCGGTCACCACCACGTCAAGTCTGGTGTCGTGGTCTTCCGCCGGCACGTGCTCAATAAGGCACTCCTCGTATACGACGCAGATCGAACTGCCCGGGCTCGACGCCAGCAGGCGGTCGTAGTAGCCCTTCCCGTGCCCGATGCGGTGAAGGTTGCGTCCTGCCGCGATGGCTGGGACCACGAACAGGTCGATTTCCTTCCGGGGGACGATCTCGCCGACCGGTTCTCGAATTCCCCATTCCGTCTCGACCAGAGCGTCCTCGGATTCGAAGGCCACGTGCGAGAGGGTAGGGGGATTGCGCCACGTGATCACCGGCATCACCACCCGAATCCCGCGCCCCGCGAGTGAGTGGATCAGGTCGCGGGTGTCCAGCTCGCCGCGAGAGATCATTGGCCAGTAGACACTGACCGTTTGCGCGGGGTATCTCGTCAACTCCTCCAGCACGCGCTCGCAGGCCATCGCGCTGGCGCTAGCCCTGCGCTCCGGCGGTAGGTTCCTACGCACCTCCGCGTACCGCTCCCTGAGGGCTGCCTTATCGGCTGCGATGGCCGGGTCTCGTTCGTCGGAGGAGTTCACCCGTTCACCCCACGTTTCGATCGACATGTCCAACCGCCTCGACGCTTACCGCCGGCACCGCGACCGGATGAACCACAGGATCCTGGAGGAGAAGACGCATCTTGGGATCAAGCGCTTCTTCAATCTGGATTCGGCGGCCTACCGCGACGGGGCGCTCGACAGCCGCACCAAGGAGCTGCTCGGGCTCGTGGCCTCGATGGTCCTCCGCTGCAACGACTGCATCGACTATCACCTGAGCCAGTGCGTGGAAGCGGGCTGGAGCGACGAAGAGCTGGACGAGGCCATGAACGTCGCGCTGGTCGTGGGCGGCAGCATCGTGATCCCGCATCTTCGGCACGCGGTGGAGACGGTCGACCTGCTCAGAAGCGAGCAGGACGGGGAGGGGTGAGGATGGCACGCATTGGCTGCTAGGGGAGGGTTCGCTTCGTCACCATCTGTCGCGGTCGTCCTCGGTCGTTGCCGAGCCGAGGTCCGCATAGGCGATCAGCGCCGGGAAGAGCGGGAGCAGGAAGCGCTGGCTGGTGATGAGGTAGGGCATGCCGCCGCCGCCGGTACCGGAGTCATCGGACACGTGGCGACGCACGGCCTTTCGATGCACGGTGAGAAAGCTCTGCGGCTCGTTGGCGTGCAGCGCGGCGTCCGTGGCCACGATTCGGTCGAGGACGAAGGCCAGGCAGGTCTGCGGATACCGGATGTGCAGCGTCTGGGCGCCGCGCCGGGCCGCGTCGAGTGTGTCGCGCCGCTCGATCTCGCGCGACGCCTCCCAGGCCAGATCGCCCCTGAAGGTTTCGGTGATCTCGTCGGCCCTGTCGTCGTCGGCCAGCGTAGCGCGGAGGCGCGCGGTGACGCGCTCGATGTCCTCCTCGGTTATACGGCGAACAGGTGGCGGTTGCGGAACGGAGTCCCCGACGCTCCCGATGCGAGCGAGCACGGCGTGGCAAATGCGGTCGAGGTCGCCGACCTGGTGCGCCGGCTCACCCTCGGCGGGGAAGGCCCGTTCGTGCCCGCCACGCAGGATGAGCGGATCGCCGAGTTGCACGTGCCCTACCGGGCAGCCGCTGTAGTTGTGTCCGTACGAGTCGCCGGGAAAGACGCGGAGCTTGAGGACGGGGCTCTTGCCGAGCGCTCGCTGGATGAGCCGGAGCTGCGCCGTCTGGAAGCCGCTCGCGGGCGCCAGGAAGTCGCGGAAAAGCCGGTACTCCAGCGTGGAGAACAGCACGTCGTCGTCCTCGCCGTGGCCCACGTACGACATCACCGTCGGCAGGACGCGCCGGGCGGAGTGGCGCAGGCGCGCCGCGGCAGTCATCGCCGGACGCCAGAACGCGCTCGGTCCCCGCTCGTCGGGGAGGGGCTCCGATACGGTCGAAAGAAACTCGTCCTCGTCCATCGCCTCGACCTCGGCCAGCGTGGCGGCAACGACGCCAAAGTCGAACGTCATCTGCTTGAAGACGAGCTCGAACAACTGGTGCAGGATGATGAAGAGCCGCTCCTCGGGGACGTTCGAGGCGGGCACCTGCGTGCCCAGCAGCGCGTCGAGGCCCAGGTACGCCGGGTAGTCGAGCGCCTGCCGGCCGCCCTCGTCGGGCGGGTTCACGAGCGGCCGGCCGTCGGCGTCCTTCAGGCGCGCCGAGGAAGTGTCGGTGCGATCGGCGGGTTCGATCGAGAAGTCCCACCAGGCGGATTTCGAGACGTCGGTCATGTGCGATGAGGTTACCGCAGGAAGGTAGTTCCGCAGGAATGACTTTCCGGAGGTAGGGTGCTGGTAGGCCGCGACCGCCGGGCGCGCCGTGGTGAAGTGATGCTATCGGTCTTGCTGACCATTGCTGGCACTTGCACGAATTACTGATGTCAACGCGGAGGTGCCGGCCGTGAAGACGGCGCGCCGGGCCGTCGCTGCCGTGGGCTTCAATTTCGACTAGGCCGTGGCGGCAGGCGCCTTCAGAACCACTCACGGCGGAAGGACGCTGCCGCAACATTCGCAACCGGACTCCGAAGAAGGCTGTTTCGCTTACACTTAAGCGGACCATCCCGTCCGTATGTGATGCAGCCAGTCCCGATCGAGGTCATTGGAGAGCAAGTCAGCCGTGTCGGCCAGTCAGGAGAGGCCAGGACTTCGCTGACGCACGGCCGCAACATCCTCACGCGCTCGACGATCCGCGTGCCGCTTCACCCGGTGACGCTGGCATTTCGTGACCCGGAGGTCGAGCGTGCGTTCCGGTTTGGGGTCACGCCGTCCGGTCTCGTGATTGCTCGGTGGTCGCTGCTGCTCGCGGTTACGATCTACGCCACGTACGCGGTGGTCGAGGAGATGGCGATGCCGGGCGTGCCACTGTCGGTCCACCTTGTCAAGATCGGCACGGGCGTGGTGTTTCTGCTGGCGTTGGCGCTCACCTACCACCGCCGGATTCGCAGCTTCTATGGGTTCCTGATGGGTGCGGTGGTGCTCCTGGGTGGCCTCGGAATCGTATCCATGCACCTCCTCACTCCCACCGAGCACGCGCAGTACTACTATATCGGCATCATCCTGGCCGTTGTGTATGCGCACGTGCTGCTGCGGATGCGCTTTCTCCACGCCACCATCGCCTGCGTGCTGCTACTGGCCATGTTCGTGACGGGGTCGATCCTGGTGCGGGGCGCGGGCGATCCTCTCCTATTGACCGACACCTACTTCCTGGTAGCGGCTAACGTAATGGGGATGTTCGCCAGCTATGGCTTCGAGTACTTCATCCGCACGGTGCACTGGCAGGAGCGCCTGCTGTCCGAGCAGGCGATCCGGCTGGCCGCCGAGGATTCACGGAAATCGGCCGAACTCGACGCCGTGCGCCAGCTCCAGCTCTCGATGCTTCCCGAAGCGCCGCCCTCGGTGCCTGGTTACGAGTTCGCCTTCGTGATGGGCGCTGCCACCGAAATAGGGGGCGACTACTACGACCACATCGTGGCGCCCGACGGCCAGCTCACTTTCGCAATCGGTGATGCCACGGGCCACGGTGCGCAGGCCGGGGCGATGGTCACGGCAGCGAAGCTGCTCTTCACCGAGTACGCGCCACAAATGCAGCCGGCGGATTTCCTGCGGGAGGCGTCACGCGCCCTCCGCCGAATGCGCTTCCAGCGGCTCTACATGGCCATGGCCGTAGGGAAGCTGTGCGACCACCGGCTGACCCTCTCTGGTGCCGGAATCCCGCCGGCGCTGCTCCGCAGAGCCTCGACAGGGGAGATTGAACATCTCTCTTTGAGCGGCCTTCCACTGGGTAGCCCGGCCGACTTGCCCCGCGACTCACGCACCACAAACCTCGAGCCCGGCGACACCGTCGTGCTCATGACGGACGGCTTCCACGAACGAGTCAACGGAAGCGGCGAGCAGATAGGCTACGAAGCACCGATGGAGCTCCTCCGTGAGTACGGTGACGAGGATCCGGAGGCACTCCTTCGCCTGCTGATGGCGGCCAGCAACGCCTGGGCGGGCGGCTCCGCGCCCAACGACGATGTGACCGTGGTGATCATGCGGCGAGCACCCGAAGGGCAGACGGCACCGCGCTGAATCGGATGTAAGGTTCGCCGAGCCGTCGCGCCAGGCTCTCGCGTCCTACCTGCGGGCCTCCACGGCCCCCTTGATGTCCACGAGGTCTTGCTCCAGCGCCTTCCGCACCGAGCGCTTGACAACGAAGCCCGAGAGCGCCCAGATGATCTTCGCCCCGGTGGTGATGGGTTGACCCTCGAAGGCCATCGACAGGCGGGTCCCGCCGTCGTGCGCCTGGAGGGCGATGCGTGTCCGATAGACCGAGCCGTGGCTTTCGGCCCGCGTCTCGTAGTAGGAGGCTTCCACGGCCTCGGTCACCCACATGACCTCGGTGGCCTGCTTGCCGAACATCGTCCGCGTCTCGCGCCACTTCAGGCCCGTGATGGAGGGGCCCGTCTGGTGTTCAAGGATTTCTATGGCCTCGATCGCCCCGATGGTCTCGGCAGCGTTCTCGATGTCCGAGACCGCGCGCCATACGGCCTCCGGCGGGGCCTGGATGTCGATCTCGACCGTTATGCGCATGCGTGATCAGCGGTTGTCAGCTGCGAAGATAGACGATCCTGGATATCGCTCGAAGCTCGCGTGATAGGGCGACACTCGTTCGCGTTGAAACCAGCCTCACCTGGATTGGGCGTAGGTTGATAGTCGACCGTCGAGCGGTCGTCGAACCATCACCACCGAGCCACACCCAGCCAACCCCACCGACGTAATGAAGAAGTTCTCGCTGCTGATCATCGCAGTAGTCACCCTCGTTGTCATAACGAGCGATGCTCAGTCTCAAGACAGGTATTACACGCAAGTGCTGACACAGCTGGAGTCTGTCGGCGAGCATATGAGGTCAGAAGGATTTCGCTCCCACCACCGGACGTCCACGGGCAGCATGTATACTGGAGCTGCGGTGAGAATCGACTTCGAACTTTTCAGTGGAACGAAGTTCGTCTTCGTCGGGGCCTGCGACGCGAATTGCTCGGACATGGACTTGATCCTGCGCGACGCCTCCGGCGCCGTAGTCTCCAGTGACACAGCGGAAGGCGACGTGCCGGTGATCATTTTCGATCCGACGCGCGCGGGCACGTATTCCGTCACCGTCCGCATGACCGCCTGTTCCGCCGAGCCGTGCCGCTACGGTCTGGCCGCCTACGCCAGGTAGATCTGACTCAGGGAGGGCAGGCGGTCGCTCTCGCTGCCCGCCTGTGAGAGTGCCAGGGTTGCGCGCGGACGCCGCTTAGGTCGTCCCTGCCACTTCGTTGTCCGCTCCAATTCTCCACGTCTCCACTGAGGTCGTAGGGAGGTCTACTTACCTTTGGCGCTGCCAGTT
>JBJHBB010000054.1:0-8819 GCA_050485265.1 Rhodothermales bacterium
TGATCCGACACTCCCATGGTGCAGTGCGAGGCTCTGTCTAACGCGGAGTCAGCAGGCCCAAACCGCTGGTGTCGGTCCTCTCGGCGGCAGGTTCGGTCGAGGCGATTCTGCCTCAGAAGGCGCTGTCTGTGGAATATGGTAGGTCCCGGTCGGTCCTGATGAAAGTGGAGTGGAAGGTGATGCTTCAGGCTGCCCGCCGGACGCCTGAGGTGGGAGCGTAGCGGCTCAGGCAGGTGAAGACGCGGTCGGGGTCGAAGGCTTCGCCACTGCGTTGGAGGGCCCAGATCATGACAAGCAGCTTGCGCATGGCGGCGACCTTCGCCTTCTGGTCGACCATTCGTTTGCGTCGCTCGGTGTAGGCCGGTCCCATGAGGCGATCGCTGCGGAGGATGGGGAAGACGGCCTGGCCGAGGACTTTGCGCAAGAGCGATCGGCCTTTCTTCGAGAGCCGCGTCTTCCCCCTGTAGGTACCGCTTTCGCGCTCGCGGAGGTTGAGACCGGCGTAGCGGCTGTCGGCTGGTGGCGAAGTCGCTCAGCGGGCCGGTCTGCCCGATGATGCGCGCCACGTTGAAGAGCGAGATGCCGTAGACGGCCTCGTCGATAGCGGGCATCTCGCCGGCCGTCTTGAGCTCCTGACCGAGGCGCTCGATCTCTTCAATGCCAAAGCGCGAGGCATGGTACTCGCGGCACCTGACTGCTGCGGGAGAGACACCGCTATGCACGCGCGTGCCTAGTGGCGAAATATATAGGTTTACCTGGCTTCGGACATTCCACCAGCCGATCGTCATCACGGTTGGCAGCGGGCCTGAGCATTACTGGCTGCGCGCGACGACGTTATCAGGGCAGGGCGGATACGACCCAGGTGAGGTGATCGGGAGGGAGGATCGAGAAATCGACCACGAGCAATGGATTGCGATCACGCGGCTGGTGCACGCGTTGTCGTTCTGGAATGACGATGTAGTTGACATCGGCGCGTCGTGGGCGACCGATGGATCAGCATGGGTGCTGGAAGGCCGTCGGGATGAGGAGTTCCGAGCGATATCGAGATACATGCCGCAAGGGGGAGCCCTCTACGACTTAGGAGTAATGCTCATGGAACTCGCGGACGTCTTGCCGGATGACCCTCGTGAATTTTACTGATGACGTGTTGCACGCGCCAACGCGAAAGAGCCGCGTAACCCAGCGCTCTAGCCGACAAACGCCCCATAGCCCCGCACGCCTCATGCTCGCCGCCTCCACAGCTTGCCCTAGCGCCCGCGTCGTGTTTCGCGGCTAAGGGCAATACGTTATGGCTGCCAGCGCGTACCTTGCAACTTGGTCTGAACCGAGGGGTTCACGCGGCAGGTAAAACCCACAGCGTGTCATGAAAGCTCATCGCGTTGATGCTACGGTATCGGCAGACGGGAGCATCACCGTCCGCAACGTTCCTTTTGTGGAGGGGGAGGAAGTTGAGGTGATTGTTCTGCCTCGCGTACCGAAGATCGAGATTGGCGCAGATCGTCAACCGCTGCGCGGCAGTGTCGGGAGGTTCGAGCGTCCATTCGAGTCTGCCGCTGATGCGGACGAGTGGGACGCAGCGTGATAATTCTCGACACGCATAGTTGGATTTGGTGGGTGAGTGAGCCGGAGCGGCTCACTGGGCAACAGCGAACCGCCATCGCGAATAGCGAGAACGATACGCTTGGGATCAGCGCAATCTCGTGCTGGGAGATCGCAAAGCTTGTAGAGCGTGGTCGGTTAGAGCTCGATCGCGACGTAGCGGCGTGGCTCAGTGCGGCATTGTTATATCCCGGCATCCAGTTGATTGAGCTGACGCCAGAGATCGCAGTGGAGTCGACCCGACTGCCCGGCGGCTTTCATCGTGATCCGGCAGATCAGATCATCGTAGCGACGGCACGCATTCTAAAGTGCAAACTGGTCACCTCAGACCAGAAGATTCTTGCATACGAGCATGTTGAGACGGTGGGCTGAGCTAAGCAGAGATAGCCAGATCGGGCTGAGGGCAGTCATAACCCCCGTTGCACCCGGCCACCCCGTCACCGTGACTGTCTCGTCCGAACGTTGCGTGGCTCTGCTGCGTGCGAGCGTGAGGTCCGGCGGTTCGTGGGGGCGGGGACGGGCCGTACAACCAGCGCTTGCAGCCGACCTTGCGTTGGGCGTGGTGCCTTAGATTACAGCTAACGACTCTTCCGCCTTGCTTGACCGGTTCCTGTGAGGCGGCTAAAGCGCAACATGTTATGCTGCCAAGCCATCATCTTCAGTGAAGCCTCTCTGGCTTGGTGACAAACGCGGCGCCCTCACTGACTGGGCAACTCAGCAGTGGGTGAAGGCCACCGGGCGTAAAGTCGAAATCGCAAGCGTGCCATGGCTCGACGGCCCCACCGGGGACATAGGTGGGATCGGAAGCGATTTCTTCGAGCGCTGGGCGATTCAGAACGGACTGCATGTGCGGAAGGCTGGGCCGCTGTAGGCTTCCCTGATCTTCGCCCACTCGGAAGTAGAGGTCCATCCCTACCTTTCGAGGATGAGGAAGTCCCGATTCAGTGAGACCCAGATCATTGCCGCCCTGCAGCGCCAGGAGCGAGGCGAGAAGGTTCGAGACATCTGCCGCGAGCTCGGCATCTCCGAGCCCACCTTCTACAACTGGAAGTCGAAATACGGCGGCATGAGCGTAAGCGAGCTCAAGCGCATCAAGGAGCTCGAGGCTGAGAACACGCGCCTGAAGCGGATGTACGCGGACCTCTCGCTGGTCCACGAGGCGCTCAAGGAGGCGATCGAAAAAAAGCGCTAAGCCCTGACGAGAAACGAGACGTGGTGAGGCAGATGCACACCGAGCACGGAGTCAGCATTCGTCAGGGCTGTGAGGCCGTGGGTCTCCCGAGGAGCACCTACCGCTACGAGCGCCGTCCGAAGGACGACGAGTCCATCATCGAGGTGCTCTCGGCGCTGGTCGAGAAGCACCCGTCGATCGGGTTCTGGCAAGCCTTCCACCGATTGCGTCTGGCCGGGCATTCGTGGAATCACAAGCGCGTCTATCGTGTCTACACGGCGATGAGGCTCAACATCCGGCGCAGGGCGAAGAAGCGGCTTCCGGCCCGCGTCAAGCAGCGGCTCTTCGCTCCGGAGGCTGCCAACCAGGTGTGGAGTCTCGACTTCATGCACGACAGCCTGTGGGACGGGCGCACGTACCGTCTGCTCAACGTGATTGACGATTTCAACCGTCAGGTCCTATGGATCGAGGTCGACACCTCACTGCCCTCGCAGCGCGTGATCCGCGTCCTGGAGCAGTTGCAGGAGAGCCGGGGCCTCCCGGAGATGATCCGCGTGGACAACGGTCCAGAGTTCATCAGTCATCGCCTCGACGCATGGTGCAAGGAGCGCCAGATCACGCTGGCCTACATCCAGCCAGGCGAGCCCACGGAGAACGCCTACGTCGAAAGGCTCAACGGCAGCCTGCGCCGCGAGCTCCTCGACGCCTACGTCTTCCGGACGCTCGACGAGGTGCGCGAGAAGACCGTCGCCTGGCAGCACGACTACAACCACCACCGACCTCACAAAGCACTGGGCTACCGCACCCCCGCCGAAGCCCTCCTTCAACCCACCGACCTCTAATTACGCGTGGGCCGAAAAACGGGGAAGCCTACACCGCCACGTGGCCTCCTCCGTAGCCTGGACGAATTGGGCGGACCGCACTTCGATCCGTCCCGCGTTCACCCGGAGGTTCGGCGCTTCTACGAAGAGACATCCGAGTACGAGCTCGACGTCTGGGCCGAATGGTGCGGACTTTTCAAGCCGTTCGGAAGGCTGGTGGCCACGCTTTTCAGCCGTCGCCTCCAGCAGCTCAACGTACCCCTGAGCGCTCTCGACACGAGCCGGGGCACGAACTCCGAGGTGCTTCACCTCGTGGAGCCGAAGAGCGGTGGCGTCGTCTTGGCGGCTTGGGTGCGTCACCTCCGGAGTACGAACCACGTGCTCTACGCTGGTAGCTATTCAATCTGCCGCGTTCCGGGACACCCAGGGCCCTGCGTTCGCGTCGTATTTCCGCTTCCGAACGGCACCGGGATCGTGGTACTGAGGCCTGAGATCGGGCTGGGAGGATCCCTGAGCGTCGTTTCGGACGGCCAAGCGTTTGGCGACTGCGGGTTCTACTTTACGGTACATGAGCCGGGGCAGAGGGCATGGGCTCGCTACGTACGCACAATGAAGGAGACGATCCACGTGTTCGCCAGTGATAGCGGGGAAGTGCGGGCGGACCATGTAATGTGGCTGTGGGGCCAAGTGTATATGCGTCTGCACTACCGAATGCGTCGTAAGATGAGGCACCAGGAAATGGTAGCATATCCCTCCGATGTACGCCGATAAAACGCTTCACCGTCTTATCGTTCATAACGACAGGGCTTCTTCTGCTTTGACCCGTCGCCGCGCCGCGTTTTGCGGGTAAGCGGCATCCGTTAGCCGTCCCCTCTTTGCCGCCAGGTTGGGCGCCGTAGCTTCAGCGGATGAAGCAGACCGAATACTTTAGGCGGCGCGTGCTCGAAGAGCGACCCTGCATCCGGGTTGAGTGGTGCGAGCAGGCCGTGCGGCAGCCGGTGGCGAAAGAGACCCAGCACGACGGCCGGATCCGGCACCGGATCTTCGTTAACGAACTCGGCAAGTACCTGCGCGTGATTACCTTACTCAACGGCGAGACGCTGCACAACGCCTTCCCAGACCGCGATTTCCAGACCGAGCACGGCAATCAGCCATGAGGTTCGAGTATTTCCCCGAAACCGACACACTGTACATCGCGCTGCGGCCCGGACCGTGCGCAGATGCGGCAGAAGTCGCTCCGGACGTCGTGCTGGACTACGACAGTGAAGGGAACGTCATTGGCGTCACCGTGGAGCATGCGAGTGAGCGTGCTGATCTCGATTCGCTCCAGATTGCTCAGTTCCCACCCTTGAAGAGGCCCGCTGCTTGACCGAGCGGAAATGGGTGCAGCTAACCCGCGGCGTACGGACGAAACGCTTAACGGCCTCGCTCTCCTTCATGCGGGTGTCTCCATGTCTTGCCTGGAGCTCGGCGCCGCGTTTCGCCGGATAGCCGCAAGACGTTATACGCACCCGTATTTCTGCGTTGTGGAGAGGTCCCGGCTGGCGCCAGCAGGGTGCTCGCGCCAGCGGGGCGGGGCTTTCGACGAGTCGTCGTAGAGGTTGGATCCTGATCGTCCGGCGGTTCGTGGGGGCGAGAACGGGGCGTATAACCAGCGCTGTGTAGCCGACCTCACGTTGGGTGTTGTGCTTGTTGATTGACGCGTGTCGTCTCTTGTGCGTTGCTCGACCGAGTTCCTGTAAGGCGGCAAGAGCGAAGGTCGTATGTACACCCTGCGAAACCAGCCGCCCACGCTGGCGTACCGGGACGTACAACCTTCCTGTACAAGAACGTGGCCGACACCGTATCGTATTCCGACGCTCGCGCCAACCTCGCCTCCCTGTGGGACCGCGTCGTCGCCAACCGAGAGCCCGTAGTCATCCACCGCCGCGGGAAAGAATCCGTAGCCGTTCTGCCGGCAGCGGAGCTGGAGGCCATCATGGAAACGGCACACCTCCTGCGCTCGCCTCGTAACGCGGAGCGACTTCTGACCGCGCTGAGCCGGGCACGCGCACAGGCTGGCGAGCCCTCGACCGTTGATGCGCTTCGAGAGGAGGCTGGTCTTGGCTAAGCGGAAGGGGACCACCGACCGAGAGGAGGTCTCCAAGCGGAAAGCGGTGTTCCAGCCGGAATTCCGCGAGGACCTCCGATGGTGGGTAAAGACGGACCGCAAGGTGGCGCTCCGTGTGCTCGACCTGGTTGAGGCGTGCCTACGGGATCCGTATAGCGGTGTCGGGAAGCCGGAGCCCCTGAAATACCTCGGCGCCGGGGTCTGGTCGCGTCGAATCACGCAGGAGCACAGGCTCGTCTATGTAGTGCAGGGAAACCGCGTAGACTTCTTGCAAGCGCGTTATCACTACTGACCACCCCAATCGTGCGCCTAATCCGCAATGATATTCGGTGGCGCTTACGAGCGGAACGGTTCACTCTCACTTCTCTTTCTTGTGAGCATCCATGCGGCTTGGTCACTCCCTCTGGATCCGCACGACACCGCCAGCGGTTTCTCTCTTCTTCGAGGAGATGCAGGAGAACTACCTGCGCCGGCATCCGGATCACCGACTCTTTCGCTGGGAGCAGGGGCGGGGGGTTCTACTTCGAGGAGGAGATAGGTGGCAAGCTGCTTCGCAAGCGGGTGGCGTTCACGCGAATCGAAGCGGACCGCCAAATCGAGTTCACCTTCACAAACCGGCTCCTGCGGCTGATCCTGCCAAGCATTCGGTTTGTGATTGAGCCGGAAGGCAACGGAGTGCGCTTCACGCAGGAGATCCGGATCCGTACGGGACCTGTGGGTGCATGGCTGAGCCGGCGTGAGTTTGACGCAGTTCGTCAGCACATGAAGGAGGAAGGGGAAAACCTGAAGCAGTTGCTGGAGAGCGCGACCGAGGATTGAGAGGCGAGCGTCGTTGTCCACGGCGATTGTTGTATATGCGTGCGAGATAGGTAGTTGTGCCGGCTCTCAGCGTCCGCCCATACGAGACGTGGAAGGATGCCACCCAGTCAAAGGTGGTTTACGTAGTGGTACCCCTGGGTGCTCTAATGCTGTGGTGCAGGCCATCAGTGGCGTTGGTCTGGCGCAACGTTATCAGGCGGCTACTAGCGCATATCAAAGCATCGCGATGATCGATCGCGCCATGATCACACTCACCGTCTTCACCGTCCGCCCGAACACCGGCGTTGCGTACGTGAATGACTCCCATTATTCCCCTCACACGTCGGCGTTCATCCGGCACCTCGACCGCCATCGGGTTGGATCCCTCATTGTAGCAGGCGAAGCGGTCAACTCCATCCGTTACGGTCGCCTTCCCGGTATGAGGGTTATCTGTGTCTGACCCAAGCAGGGCGTTTTATCCCGTCTCGGCCCCCCGCTGGCGGTCGACCTGTCGGAGCAGGTGTACGGTCATGGCTGCCAGGAGCGCGGCGCCGAGGACGAGGGCGCCCCACAGGGCGATCTGGCTCCAGGGGATGCGGCGGTCGGGGATCAGTCGGGCGCTTCCACCCAGGTCGAACGAATCGCCGTCGATCGTCGCCTCGGCGTACACCCCGCTGGCGGTCGGCACCAGGTTCAGGAGGTCGTCGGGTGTGAACACGGCCCCGCTGGCGGCGGTGCTCCCGAAGGCCAGCGTGAACGGGCCATCGCCGCGAGGCACGAACAGGAGGCGCTGCGGGACCCATCCGATGCGGAGGATTGGCGGTGCGCTCCCCAACCCGCCGCCAGCGGGGTCGGCGCGCACCCGCCAGTATCGGTCGGATGTCGGGGGGATGGACACCGCGTCGGCGGAAAGCTCTTGCCCCTCGGCCACGAGGCGGTAGGCGAGGCCGGCGTAGTGGCGCGTCCAGGGCCCCGCTGGCGCCTGAGCCGACTCGATGACGACCCGTGCGAGCGAGTTCACCTGCGGCAGTTCGACGGCCACGCGATCGACCGGCAGCAGGCCTTCCTGATCGAAGGCCACGTGGTGCGCGGCGGTCGACGTCCCCTCGAGGCGCGCCCATTCGCGCTCGACGGAGGCGGGTGCGCCCGTGGTGACGCGCACGCTGTCGAGCGCCGGGAGCGTGGCCTCTTGGCGCCACGTCAGGCGCGCGAAGCGGTGGGCTCGCGGGGGAAGTTCGATCTCGTCTCGGCGGAGCGTGTTGTTTGCGTAGCGCAGGTATGCGATCGCTGCTTCGTGCCCCCAGGGGGTCCATTGCTGGAGGTCATCACTCGTCTCGAGGCTGATCGTCGCGACGAAGTCGTCCGCGTCTTCGGGCCAGAAGAAGCGCAGACCCTGGGCGGTCTGATCCACGGACCGGAGGTCGATGACGTAGGCTCGCAAGGGTCGCTCGGTGGCCGGGCCGTGGCGGGCGATGACCCGTGTCTCCGGTCCTGTGGCGGCGGGTAGCATTTCCACGATCAGGCCGTCCAGCGGTGCGTCTTTCGGGCCGAAAACGGGGAAGACCGGCGCGCCCTGCTGGCAAAGTCGGGTTGGGGATGGGGCGGTCCGGGCGACTGCGTGCGGGAGCTCCTCACCTAGTTCGTTGAACACCCGGAGGTCGGCGAGGTCGGCACGTGTGACGCCCTGGTAGATCTCGCGGGGAAGCTCGATGGCCTGGACCGGTGCGGGGTCGCGCAGGTCGATGCGCACGCCTCGGGCGAAGTCATCGGGCGCGAGCTGTGCGGTCCCGGCCGGCGCGATCAGCAGGGCCGCCAGCAGGGCGGTGGGGAGTCGGATCATGCCGCGAGGTCAGGTGCGCCGCCTGCGGGTGGCGGTTCCGGTCGCTCCGGCGGGACGGGCGCGAGGTAGCCGACGAGCAGCAGCAGCAGTCCGACGCCCACGAAGGAGGCGATCCGGGGGAGGGTAGAGAGGGCCGCGAGGTCCACCAGGAAGAGCTTCAGCACGGTCGCTCCGAGGAGGGTGGCGGCCGCGATCCACGGCTTCCGGAGGTTCCGGCCGGCGGCGACGGCCATCACCGTGACGGCAATCGTGCTCCAGAGGATGGTGAGGCCGGTCTGGAAGAGCGACGTCGCCAGCAGGGCGTCGAGGTCGTACGGCGTGCCTGCGTAGGCGTGGACGGTGCGTGCCAGCGTTGCGTTCACCCACACGAAGGCGCTGGCGGTGAGTATCCACGCCGGCAGTCCCCGGCTGGCGGGGAGGTTCGGTCGGGCGATGCGGAACCACCAGACGCTCGCGATGGCCCCGATTGCCAGGACCACG
>JBJHBB010000055.1:0-8814 GCA_050485265.1 Rhodothermales bacterium
TTCCGAGAGTGCGTTCGCGCACGGTTGCGTGCTGTGCAGGATTCAATCCATTGATTGATCGAGTGCGTGCATGGCATTGGTAAGCAACCGAACGCGTGAGTCCGTCGGTAGCCATCCGATGGCTTCAATCCAGAGAGCGAAAAATGCTGGGCCCTGCGGCCGCTCCACGGCACCGACCAGCCAGTTGAGCGCCCCTCTCTCCATGCGATCGGTGCCAGTCTTTCCTCGCACCTGCATCCCATTCACTTCAGCAAGGACGCTGACCATCTCGCGCGTAAGTCGCTGCGCCTCTAAGGATGTGGGAAGCGAGCCTTGCCAGAGTCGGTTGAGAAAGACCACTTGTTCCTCGGCTGAGATCGCGAGTGGACCTACGAGCCAGAAGCTGGTGGGATTGTCGCCTACCTCCGCGTTTCCTAGATCGAGCAGCTCCAGGTATTGACGCTCACGCTCAGCCCCCACCATCTCCGCAACCTCACGGTAGTACCAGACGACAGAGTGCTCGAGTGCCGAGACGAGCGTGTGCTCCCGAGACCATATATCCGGCCACCAGCTCTCGCGGGGATACTTCTCGGAGTCCCACTGTAGCCGCGACGCCTGCACATCGATGACGCCCGAGTCCAGCGCGATCAGCGCGTGCGGGATCTTGAAGGTCGAGGCCGGTCTGCGACGCTCGGAGACCGCCCCATAGCACGCTGCCGTTTCGGCCACGGGGTCATACCAGACGAACGCGGCCGCATGGTCAGTAAAGGCGGCCCCGGAGATCTCGATCGCGTCGGTGCAAAGGCTGAGCTCCGTGACCTCGGGTTCACTCGGAGCCGCAGTGCAAGAGCTTACCGTGACCAGCGCGATAACGATACAAACTTGCCTCATGAGCGGGGTCCGATGGGTGAGTTGGATGCGGGGACAAGACTTAGCCATCCGAGTCAGCGCGCCGAGGATACAGTCACTATGCCGCTGCCATACCGATGTCCAGCACACCGACAGTAAGCGCATACACCTCGATCATAGGTGTCGGGCAGGAGGGAGTAAGGTCATCGAATCGTAGTGTGGGCTGGAAGCCCACTCCGAAGGCCATTCACGCAGCGATGGGGAATATCACCGCATCACTCGCAACTCATCGAAGGCCGGTACACCTGTACGGCGTTGGTGCCGGTATTCCCGCCCAGCGTGATCGCGCCACCGGGTAGATAGATCATCCCATCCAATACGGCGCTGCCCTTGAGTCCATGATTTGGGATAATCAGATCCGGTAGCCTGGTCCAACTGTCACCGCCAGGGTCATAGGCATAGGTGGTCGGTGTCAGGGCGAGCGCGTGGCTAAGGTCACCTTCACCACCGAAGACGAACATGCAGCCGCCATGGACAGCACTCGTTATACCACCGACGGGCTGAGGAAGTGGGGCGCCCTGGGTCCACGTGCGCGTCGCCGGATCGAAAATCTCAACCACGTCGGTCCGTTCGGCGAATGCCCCCGCCTCGAAGCGACCGCCAGCGACGATGACCCGTCCATTCACCGCGGCCATAGCCAGATGATTGCGTTGGGTGGGCAAATCCGGAAGCGTCTCCCACCGGTCAGTCACCGGGTCGTACACCTCGAACGCGGAGCCACCGGGAGGCCTACCGCCGGCTACGTAGATCTTGCCGTCGACTACTGCGGCGCCGCCGCCGCTACGTGCTGTCGGCATCGATGCTAGCTCAACCCACCCGCCCACTGCAGGATCATGAACCCACGTCTGTGCTACGAATGTGGGCGGTCGGCCGGTGCTGGCACCCTCTAGTTCGCCGCCCATCACGTAGAGCCTGCCATCGACCGCCGCAGCCATTATGTGATGGATCGGATGGGGAAGACTGGGGCCAAGGGACCAGCGAAGAGTGGCAGGGTCGTAGACCTGCACGAGGTTTGACGGAAGCCGCCCAGGCGGGTATCCACCCAGAACCCAGATAGTACCGTTGAGCTCTGCCACCGCATGCTCCGACCGAGCTAGCGGCATGGCATGGCCCATACTCCACCCATCCACTACCGGGAAGACTGCCACGGGCGGGCCGACACTTACTCGGTCGTTCCATGTTTCACGAAGCTCACCAGCCTCAACGTGCGTGGACCGATCAGGGGGAGGCCCGCCAGGCGGGGACTGCTGAGCACTAGCGCCTGCGGCCAAGCACATTGCAAGGCCACCAATGAGAGCGGTGTCAAGAACGGCCGACGTTGCCAGGTTGGTCATGAGTGTTGCGGTTGGTTGCAGTTCATCACCGAGTCTGGTCGGGCTCACCGACCTACACGATCGGCGAAGAATGGACAGGGCGTTGCGCAAGAGGCATGCCCTAGCCGGCGTGCTGTCGAACGGGAGAGATCGTGGCTCTTGATGTGCGCTAGCGCCCGATCACTGTGCGGAGACGCACGGTCATTCCCTCACACTGATCTCTCAAAGGCGCAGCAGCCGGACCATGAGCAGGGATGGGCCGTGTAGTGACTGCGGGTATGCGTCTTGCACATTGACGAAGCGGGCGGAGACAGGAGTGTCTCGGAGCCGCTCCTTTAGCGACACTCACCGCACTCGCCCAATTGACTGTCCTTCAATGATGCTTCGTCACAGGGTCGCTGCGTGGCTCGTTTCGGCAACGGTCCTTGCCATATCTGGCGCTTCTCGGGGCGCGACCCCGGGTGTCCCGCAGCACATGCAGGTCCAGGCAGTCGACTCCCTATCTCAAGCTGTTGTCGATACGGGGGAGGCCGTGGGACTCTCCATCGCCGTCCTTAAGCGAGGAGAGTTGCTGTTCCAAGGCGCCTACGGGTATGCCGATCTGGAGAGCTACGCCTCCACGACGGACAGCACGCTTTTCTACATCGGGTCCATCACGAAGCCCATCACTGCCGCGGCAATCCTCCAGCTCGTGGCGCATAAAAAGCTGGACATAGACGACGACATCACCCACCACGTCCCCGAGATCGATGATGGTGGCACGACTGTCACGATTCGGCACTTGCTCAATCACACGTCAGGCCTGGCGGGACCGGGCCAGGTCGCAGCGAAGTTTGTAGATCGACGCCATCTGGAGTTCTCGCGGAGCGACATTATAGACCTACTCATGGGGGAGCCGAGGGTGTCAGAGCCGGGAGAGCGGTTCGCCTACAATAATCTTGGGTACCTGCTCCTCGGAATCATCATCGAGCGGGTCTCCGGACACTCTTATGAGGACTTTCTGCTGGCAGAGGTCCTTGGCCCAACCCGAACATCGGCTACCCGCATTTGCGACGGGCGACAGGTGATTGCGAACAGAGCTCGCGGCTATCTGAAAGAGGCCGACACTGTCGTTAACCACGAGCCAGTGAACACGAGTCTACTTTTTGCGGCGGGCGGGCTGTGCTCGACTCCGCGCGCGGTGGCCGATTGGCTGCATGCGCTGGCGCACGGAGGTGTCGTTCGTGGTGTCGACATCAATCAAATGGCGACATCGGGGCAACTCGCCGACGGCTCATCACTTTCCTACGGATACGGCGTGTTTAGCGACTCACTCGGTGCACACCGCAGGATCTACCACGGTGGCGATGTGAATGGATTCTCTGGCTTCGCTTCCGTCTACCCGGACGCCGACCTCGTCATTGTCGCGTTTTCAAACACCAGGGGTCCAGCGGCACAGCGGCTGGAGTTCGAGATCGCGCGACGACTTCTTGAAATACCTCCCCCCGCGCCAGTAAGCGCAGATCATGGGCATGCACTCATGGGCGGATTCGAGAGAGGTACCCTCCGCCTGGAGGTAACTCTTGCGAACGACGCCGTCTGGTTGCGACAGGGGGAGCAGCAGTCTCGCCTTCTGGACATGGGTGATGGCGTGTACAGCGCTGAAGGCAGGCCGGAGCTGCGGTTGACGTTTCGATTCCAATCGGGAAAGGCTCAAGCCATGGTTATCCACCAGGGCGGCCAGGAGCACGTGCTCTCGCGTAATGCGCGGCGCTGATGAGGCAACAGTCACAGTTCGCGAAGACATCGAACCGAGAACGTTCCCGCAAGCTGGAGCGGCCTTGCAAGGTGGGAGGCCTGGACGACAGTCCAGCGGGCCTTGATGATGGCTACTGTGAGTAGCTGCAGGTGATCTCACCTGTCGGCTCAAGGTTGCCGGTATACAGATTCAGGGATACCTGCTCGTGATAGCTGATGCCGAAACTCTCTGAGGCTTGCAGCGGGCACGTGGCCCGGTCGCCGCGCTCGCCAAGAGGTCGGTACAGCGTGACAAGCCCATCCTTCGACACTGTGATGTCAGCGTCGCTCCAATAGTACCCACTGAAAGCCACACGCCCGGACTCAACATTGACGATCTCGAGTCCACGCTCGTTGGGGCCCGTGCCACTATCAATAAAGACGTAAGTCCCCCACATGCCGAAGAAATAATTCGGCTCGTCGGATTCACTTACGAACGCGACGGCATTCTCAGAGTAGCCGGCGCAGCGCGAGGTCATGTATGCTCGCCGAACTACCGTAACGTCTTCCCCGAGACCACTCTCCCTGATCACCGTCAGAACAACGTACTCAGGGAAAATGTGGCAAGTGCTCATATCACTTCGAACAACCTCGACTGGTTCGAGTGACGTGGCTCCATGTTGAGCGGACGCGAGGGGCGAGCCTACCGTGGCAACCAATAGCAGGAATCGTGTCCGAAGCAGGCCACGCACGAGAATGAGTAAGTAGGCCATCGCTTAATCCGCCTCCGCCAGCGGAGCGCGCTCGGCTGACCAGTTTTCCGGTCTCGCCCAATGGAGCGCGATCGTGTGATCGGGATCTAGCCGGTCGCGCGCGGTGGTACCCTGACCCTCGTCGAGCCGAAACCAGCCGACCAGACCTGTCTCGTTGCCACGAACGGCGTGATTCCACGTAGCGTCCATCTGCTCGAGTCGGCTGCCCTCCGCGCTTGATCGAGCGGTGCGTTTGACGAGCTCGGGGTGCAGGGAGCGCTCCATCCGCTCGGCGTCGCCGGCGTACCAGCCGTCGATGTAGCCGAGCGCGGCCTGGCGGACGGCGTCGGTGTCGGCGGAGCTCTGGGCGTGCGTCAGGACTGGAACGACCAGGATGATGGTGAGGAGAAGCTGTTTCATGGGTGGAAGGACCCGTCGGGGTCCTGAAGTGCAGGAAGGCCCAGGGGGAGAAGATTTCTTATGTGCCGGGCCGGAATCTCAGTTCGTTCTCGTCGAACTGAAGGCGGAGGTTGTCGTCTGAGACCGCGCCGGAGAACTCAATGTCTCCGATGTTGGAATCGCTCATGATCAAGGTCAACTGCCCGGCTTCGAGCGTGTAGGTACCCTCCAGCCATTCCGGCTCTTCCTGCGCGACGGTCGGCTCGCCGTCCTGTTCGCAATGGATCTTTCGAAGCGTCTCAAGTCTGAATCGGTGATCTGCGGAGAAAATCAGTGAGCCGCTGAGCACCTCGACCCGGCACGAGCCCCACGTCCGATGCTCGAATTCGTTGACGATGGGCAGGTGCTCGCCGTCGATGGATGCCATCTCCCACCTCGACTCCGCGCGACCCGGCGACGCGAGCGCGCCCGTCGTGAAGCGATTAGCATAGGCGCTCGCCTTCAGAAAGGCGTCGAAATCGGTGAGCCCGATGATCTCGAGGATGGCCTGCGCCTTGTCGTCGGCCTGCTCGTAGCGGTAGCCGATCCAGTAACCGAGATCCTGTGGGCGGCCGGGGTCGGCGGGCCGCACCCACATCCAGTCACCTGTCGCTCTTCCGTGCATCTCCGCACGAAAGGCTGCCCAGAGCTCGGCCTCATGCTCCAGACCGTAGCGCTCAGCGCCGGGATTGGTGTGCCGGCCGGTCGTCATGTGGGCTACAAAGTCCGCCGACCCCTCACGAAGGGCCAGCGCGAGGAGTGTCCGCTCCGGCCCGTAAACACGACGGTACACCTCGACCCCCTGTACCATTGCGGACTGGAAGTGCGCGAGTTCGTGCAGAACAAGTGGCGCGATCTTCTCAGGCCGGTCGCCTAAACCCAGGGCGCCGATCAACGCGCCGACGGGGGAGGCCTGGCCTCTAGGCCCGGCGTCGCCGACGACGAACCAGACTGGCGGGAAGACGGCTGCGGGGAAGAGTTCCTTAAGGCTGCGGAATCCGGCCTCAAGTTCATCACCTCGCGCGAGAATGGCATCTGCCAGTCCGTCGAGGTCACCGTACCAGGCTGGGTGGGAGACCAGCGCCGAAGCGATGCTGGCGCCGGTGACGTCGAACTGTTCGGCATATGCCAGAAGGCCTGGAGAGGCTTTCCCGAGATACTCGCGCTCAATCACGGCAGCCACGTTGATATCCGCGACGTCCGCGGTAGATCGAAGAACCTGCGCGAGCCTCCTGATGTCGTCGACCTCAAGTCGCACTGCGCCAGGGTCGGTCGTCATGTGCTGCGCTACGACCGGATAGTCCGCCGAGCCGATGAGCACGGCGAGGCAGGCAACCAGGCGCATCCGCCGGCCGATATGGTAGTGCGTCATGGAGGTATGGCCTTGTGTCGGTGATGAGGGTCGCCCGGTGCCGTGGCGGACGATCGCCGCTACGGAGCGCAGGCTGGGTGGTTACGGATGCACAGGTGCGCCCTCGTTCGCCCATGACTCCGCGCGCGACCGGTGGAGCTCGATCGTGCGGGACGAGTCGAGTCGATCGCGCACGACCGTACCCTGACCCTCGTCGAGCGGAAACCAGCCGACGAGACCTGTCTCGTTGCCACGAACGGCGTGATTCCACGTGGCGGCCAGCTCCTCGGGCGATCTCGCCCGGTCCCAGTAGCGGAGCTCGTCCAGCAGTCCCTTGTAGTCCTCGTACTGCGTGAACTCGTGGTTCCAGGCGACCATCACCTCGCTCCCCCACGCCCATCCCCCGACGAAATCAGGATTCTCCGGGTGCGGGAGCTCGTCCCAGAACTGCCGCATGTTCACTCGCTGGGGGATGATGGTGCTCGCGATGAGCGCCCCATTGATCCAGAGCTCGAGCTGCGCGTCGGACTCTCCGACCCACCGGCGGACACAGGCCACGTGGTGCCAGTTGCCGTCGACCAGCGATGGCGTGGTCGACGCCGGGTAGGCCTGTACAGCCCAGACCATACCGATGGGCATGTTCTCGCCGGAGTCCGCGAAGGTCCAGCGGAGACGGCCCCCGCCGTAGAGCTGCAGGCTGAACGTCCCCTCGCGCGTGTCATAGCTGTCATATCCATCCGGGCGGGTGTGACCGTCCAGGAGCCAGTTGCCGCCGTACCACCAGCCGGGACTGCTGTACGGCTCGTTGTCGGACGTGCTCCAGTTGGTGAGCTGCCCGCGCGACATCCGCGCTGTGGTACCAATCGCGAAGCTGGTGTCCGGCTTGATCCAGAACTCGAACGTGAACTCGCCCTCCCCGAACGTGGGCGGCAGCACGCGCTGATCGCCGAAATCGTATTCGCGCGGTGCGTTGGCGAGAAAGCGGAGCGAGCGGCCCGTGCCGGCCGCCGACGTATCCTCACGAGCGGCCTCAATTGCCCCGGTTGGCGAGGTGACGGCCTTATTCTCCGCGCCGATACGCTCGAGCCAGTTCAGGATGGCGGGCGCCAGCTCTTCGTGGAAGTCTCCGATCTCCCCGCTTTGCGCGGCCTGCCACGCGGTCTGCATGTCCAGGGCGTACCTCAGGCCGTGGTCCATGTCCTCGAGGAGGATGAACTCCGCCGAGCCCGGGCGCAGCGCGTTCAGCTGCTCCGCGACGTACGCATGTTCGGCCGTGCTGACGGCCACGTCGGCGCCGCCGGCGATGAGCAGGGCCGGCGCTTCGGCGCGTGCCCAAAGGTCCAGCGGGCCGTAATCCGCCACCTGCTGGAAGTACGTGTAGTGGTGCGGCAACTGGAAGCTGCCCGCCCGGTCGGGGTACTGCGCGATTATCTCCGCCGGCGACCGCTTCTCGATCGTGTAGGCATAGTGCGCCCGGATCGCCTCGCGCATGATGGCCTCGACCTCGTCAGGCGGCGTGCCCGACAGGTGCAGCTGGCGCCGCGTGTTGCCGACCAGGTACTCGTACCACGGCAACCCGGCCGTCGCGATCGCCACCACCGCGTGGACCGGCTCGCCGGCCTCGGCCGCCTCGGCGCCGAGGATCGGGCCGATGATGCCGCCCATACTGTGACCGAGAAGGATGATCCGCTCCTGATCGACCTCCGCCATGGTCCGTACCTGGGCAAGCCCGGCACGGTAGCCGCTGAGCTCGGTGTCGAAGTCGATCTCCATGCACGGCGTCCCCTCGCTGTCCCCCATCCGGCTCTTTTCGACCCAGTAGGTGAGGTAGCCGGCCCGCGTCAGGTCCTCGAGGAGCTGGTTGTAGGTCTGCGGATGGGAGACGTCCAGGGTGTAGCACCCGATTCCGCCCAGCATCACGACGGTGGGGAAGGGACCATCCCCGCGCGGCTGCGTGGTGATGGTGCGCCGGAGCACGCCGTCGACAGTCTCGGCGGCGCCGTAGTGGATGTCGACGTCAGCCGCCTCGCGCATCGGCGGCACGGCGGGTCGCATGGTGATCACCTGCCGGTGCCCCTCGCGCTCGATCACGAAGTCGATCGTCTCCGGGCGTTCCCTGCGCAGCAAGTCACCCAGATCCTGCGTGCTCCGGAGCGTGACCCCGTTGGCAGTCCGGATCACGTCCCCCGCGCGGATCCCCGCCTGTCCTGCCGGCATGTGCGTGGGCGCCTGGACCACCTGCGCGCCGCCGTCAACGGGATCGAGCGCCAGACCGACGATCTGGCGGCGCGGCAGATCCTGTGCAGTGGCCGCCGCTGCGAGGCTGGTGACCACCAGCGATAGGGCAAGTGCGGGG
>JBJHBB010000056.1:0-8739 GCA_050485265.1 Rhodothermales bacterium
GGCCGAGCGCTCGCGGCAATGTTGCGCCCCGCGTACCGCGCCGCAGGGATGGCGGACCCGCGATTCCGTATTCGAATCGGCCCAGAGTTGGTTCTAGAAACGAGCGGTGACTATGAGGTCGAACCCCTGGCGCCCATCCAGGCTGAGGAAGAATGAGACTTCGCCGCCGACGACCTGAACGCCCCGAGGTCCCGCCCTTTCTAGACACGCCGGGTGGCATTCTAACCGTCACCGGCATCCGCTTTCAGACCACGCTGGAGCTACTCGAGGAATACGCCGGCGACGTGTTGCAACATGTCACCGTCGAGGAACTGCTCGCGCGGGTAGAAATCTGGCTGCGCTCGGCACAGGCGATCGCCGTGTGGGTGCTCGCAGTCCTGCTGTTCGTCCTGCATCCGTTCGTAGCAGCCGCGGCGGCGATCCTGGTGTACATAGTGTGGGAGGTGCTCAGCCCAGCTTTTGCCAGTCGACGCTTGACGTTCCTCTTCAAGGTGATCGAGATGCCGATCGTACAAGCCGCGCTGTACGTCGCAGTTCTCAGTTTCCTAGGGATTCGAGGGGATCTTAGCGCGGTTGGCGTAGGGCTGCTCGGATTCGTGCTCGTTCGGTGGCAACTCCTGCCGATAGCACTCAAGCCGCTCGTCAATGGATTGCGTCGACCACTTTACACGCTGCCTGTGCCTGATCAGGTGCTGCGAGCGTTTCTACTACGTGCAGCACTGCGTCACTCAGTGTCGCTACCGCAGATTGATGAGGTCAGGAGTCGTTCCCGCTGGGTGAAGTAGGGTGTCGCAACACTTTGCTCAAACCACCGTCGGAGCCTGAAGCCGGCCACCGCAGTTGGCATGATCGGCTCGAAGGGCACTCAGGGTTGACCTTGAGTCCCGGCTGAGCGATACTAGGGCCCTCCTCGGGCCGCAGCAGCGTCACGGCCGAAGCGGTTCGCTGCCTCCTCACTCGCTACCATGACCATGACACTGCTGATTGTAATCGGTCTGCTCGTGCTTCTAGCCGCCGTCGGGATCGGCGCGTACAACCGGCTGGTCTCGCTGCGGAACAGGTACAAGAACGCCTTCGCACAGATTGACGTGCAGTTGAAGCGTCGCTACGACTTGATCCCGAATCTCGTTGAGGTCGCCAAGGGATACATGTCGCACGAGCGAGAGACACTGGAGGCCGTCATAAAGGCCCGTAACCAGGCCATGCGGGCGGAGGAGCGCGCGTCGGCCAATCCTGGAGGGCCGGAGGCGATGCAGGCCCTACAAGGCGCCGAGGCCATGCTATCCGGGGCCCTCACGCGCTTCTTCGCTCTCTCGGAGTCCTACCCGGAATTGAAAGCGGACCGGTCCATGAGCGAGTTGATGGAGGAACTGCGTAGCACCGAGAACCGCATCGCCTTCGCGCGGCAGTCGTTCAATGATGCCGTCACCTCGTACAACACCGCTCGCGAAACCTTCCCGACCGTCGTGTTCGCCGGACCAATGGGCTTCCGTGAGGCCGAACTGTTCGAGGTGGAATCGTACGAAGAGCGCGAAACTCCCAAGGTCAGCTTCAACTAACGTCCGCCCGACGATCGTTGACGACGAGGTAGCTACCTCCCGGGGGACGCATGGACTTTTTCGGTGCTCAGGATCAAGCGCGACGCGCGACGGGGCGACTCGTCGCGCTCTTCGCGATGGCCGTCATCGCGATCATCGCCGTTGTGTATTTCGCGGTGATGACCGTAATGGCGCCGGAGCCGGGCGCCGGCCTCTGGAGTCCGAGCGTGTTTCTCACCACTGCAGGCGGGGTCGCCCTGGTCGTTGGTGGCGCGAGCCTGATCCGGACCGCGATTCTGCGATCTGGCGGCGGCCGTGCCGTGGCTGAGATGGTTGGAGGGAGGCTGGTCGAGCCGGAATCGAGTGATCGTGATGAGCGCCGACTCTACAACGTCGTGGAGGAGATGGCGATCGCCGCAGGAACGCCCGTCCCTTCGGTGTACGTGTTGGATGGAGAAAGCGGCCTTAACGCTTTTGCAGCAGGCTACTCGTCCGAGGATGCTGTCGTTGCGGTGACACGAGGCGCGCTCCAGACACTGACGCGAGACGAGCTCCAGGCCGTCGTCGCCCACGAGTTCAGCCACATCGTCAATCGTGATATCCGACTCAACATTCGATTGACCGGAGTGCTGTTCGGCATTCTCGCACTTGGGCTCGGGGGCAGGATGTTGCTCCGCTCCACGATGTACTCCGGGGGAGGGCGGCGGGACGGGCGCGCGATGGCTGTGATGGTGGCCGTCGGGCTCGCGCTGTTCATCGCCGGCTACCTGGGCGTGTTCTTCGGCCGGTTGATTCGAGCGGCGGTTTCACGTCAGCGCGAGTTTCTTGCTGATGCCGCGGCCGTCCAGTTCACTCGCAACCCGGACGCCATGGTATCCACGCTTAAGAAAATCGGAGCGGGAGGATCGAGACTCGAGTCCGCATCAGCCGAGGAGGTCAGTCACTTCTTCTTTGCGAACGGATTGCGGTCAGGTGCGGTGTCGAATCTCTGGAGCACGCATCCGCCGCTGGTAGAGCGCATCAGGCGCTTGGAACCCAGCTTCGATGGTGACTTCTCCTCGGTGAGTCTGGAGCGGCCATCCGAGCCAGCGCCACCGCCCCGGCGTGAGCGCGGCCGAACCGGCGCGGGTCGACCCTCCACGATTCCGGGAATGCCTGGTCTTCCCGGCCTTCCAGGAGGCATTCTGGGAGGGGCGGCGCTGGCGGCCGGAGCGGCAGCGCTCCATCCGGAGCCAGCGCCCCGGACCTCTGCTGACGACCTCACCATCGACTACACTGTGCTCGATCAGGTGCCCGCCGGGATCCTGGCTGCCGCGCATGAACCGTTTGGCGCCGTGGCGTTGACCTACGCGCTGATTCTGGATCGTTCCGATTCCTTGCGGAAGGCTCAGCTCGAGGTCCTTCAAAAGTCCGTCCTCCCGCCGATCTACCAGGAGGTCGAGCGCCTGCTGGACGTGGTCGACTCCCTCCCCGAAGACGCCCGCCTCCCATTGGTGGATCTTTCGGCTCCGGCGCTAGCCAGACTGTCCGCCGCGCAGTCAGACAAGCTGAGTCAGACGCTGTCGGACATTGCTCGGGCCGACCGCAAACTGTCGTTGCACGAGTTTGCCATGGAAACTGCGGTGAGGCATCGGCTGGCGGCCACGCATGGTCGCGCGGGCAAGGGTCGCACGCTCTCACTGAAGCAGGTCACCGACGAGGCAGTGACTATCATTTCCGCACTGGCGCACTCAGGGGCCGGTACTCCCGAGCAGGCCCGGGCGTCATTTCGTGCGGGCATCGACGCCCTCGCCGTTTCCGCCGGATCAATCCCCGCGTGTACTTCCGAGGATGTTCGTGCGGCGCTCGAGCGTCTCGTCGAGGCACGTGAGCAGGTGCGAGCGCAGGTCATGCATGCATGCATCGTGACGGCGCGCCACGACCGGCGAATTACGAGCGCCGAGGCAACTATGCTTCGGGCGATCGCCGCAGCGCTGGACATGCCGGCTCCGGCCTTCCTGGCCAGCGCAACGCTAACAACACTGCGCCAAACCCGAGACTAGGCCGCAGCCGCCGCGTGGGGTTGGGGCCTGGAGGCAGGGGACTCGGACTCCGTGAGGACCGGTAGCCGCTGCAGCCAGAAGACCAGGATGTCATCGCCGAAGTGCGCGTCCTGGCTGTGCTGCAGAAGCAAGTTCAGCATAGAATGCACGGGCTGGTCTTCGCGGAAGGCCTTCGATGCCGCACCTGCGAGACCGACCTCACCGAACGGCTCCCCATTGCGAGCAATTTGCTCAATGAGACCGTCTGTGTAGGTAAGCAGGGCGCTGTCGGGGGGCATCTTGAAACTGCGATCCGAGTACGCCTCTCCAGGGTCAAGCCCAAGAATCATCTCCGAGTGCTCGACGATACCCGTCCGGTCGGGCATCACCAGGATGGGTCTGCAGTGACCAGCGTTTGCATAAGTGATCGTCCCAGTCTCAGCCTCCCAGCGGACGACCAGCATCGATGCGAAGGTTTCCTCGAGCACCTCGTCTTTGGCCAGCATGCGGTTGACGTGCGTGAGCAGCGCTGCCGGGGAGTCATTGTTCTCGGCTAGCGAATAGACCATGGACCGGATGTACGACAGGAAGCTGAAGGCGTAGAACTTCGCCTGAAGGCCCTTCCCCATGATATCGGCGATCATGAGGATGAATACGCCCGGCCGGATCTCAGTCCAGTCGAACATGTCTCCGCCGCCATCATCTTTTGGCTGGCTGAAGAAAAGCGAATTGTAACCGGGGACGCTGGGCATCGACTTTGGCATCAGCCGATCCGAGAAGTCCCGCCCGATGCGGGCGTTAAGCTGAGTCTGGTAGATCTTGGCCCGCTCAAGGATGCGCTCGATGCGCATCAGCAAGAAATCGATGTCGAAGGGCTTGGTGATGTAGTCGTCTACGCCTTCACCGAGGCCCTTGAGTCGCGAGGGATCGTCACTCTTCGCGGTCAGAAAGATGAACGGGATGGTACGGGTACGATCGTCTTTGCGGAGGATGCTCAGCAGCGCGAAGCCGTCCATCCTGGGCATCATGATGTCGGAGACGATGAGATCGGGTGCCCGTTCGGCCACCAGCTTCAACGCATCCTCTCCGTCGGCGGCAGCGCGAACGTCATACAGCTTGCTCAGGCGATACTCGAGCAGCCGGCGGAGCGTCTTGTTGTCCTCAACGATCAGGATCGAGGGAGATGGCATCTTGGTGGGGTGGGTTTTAACTAGCAGAGTGCGACGACTGCGCCGTCAGTCCCAACTCGGTCTGAAATGGGATTTGACGCTCGCGGTCGCGATGGCGACCCTGCGAGTCCAGGTCGTGTGGGGCGACCCAGAATTCGAGTCTGAACGTGAGATCGCTCGGGAAACCGTCTCCGCGTGAGAGATAATGATCGAGAGGGGCGTAGCTCAGCTTGTGAGTGCAAGCCACCATCATCAGGAGGCCCCGGCCACGATCAGGTGGCTCCGGCGCGATGTCGAGGAGGTACTGCTGACGGGCAACCTGGTGGGCGAAGTCAAATCCAACCGAATTGTCGTCGATGACGCAGCGCAGCTGCTCACCCTCCGGGATAAGGACCAGCTCTATGCACGGTTCTTCACCAGCGAAATCAGCGTGCTGAACCAGATTCGCCACCCACTCGTGGATCGCCAGCTTCAGAACCTGAAGGCTGAACAGATCCAGAGCAATCGCTGCCGGATCGCGTTCGAGCTCGCCGAAGAGACGATGGATCTCATCAATGATCGTCTCGTGGCCGTCGAAGCGTTTTTGGATGGCGGTCATTGGCTTTGGAGCACAGGCGCTACGAGGCCGCGCGGCTGCTTTCAGGAGCGAGGAGCTGCTCGTGTGCCTCCTCGACTGTCCTGAACTGGCGGAAGACCTTGTATGTCCGCGTAAGCTGTACGACGACCTGGACAGGCCGGCTCACCGAGGCGAACACGACCTGGCCGCCCATCGGCGTAAGCTGCCGATACAGCGAAAAGATCGAACCTAGTCCGGTCGAGTCGAGAATGCCGGTACCGGAGAAGTCGAGCACGAAGTTGCGCGTCCCTGCCTTGATCTTGTCTTGGCAGGCTTGCTTGAACTCCGCAGCGTTGCGGAAGTCGAGCGTCTTCCCAACGCGTACAACGGCGATGTCAGGGGGCGCTGTCTGGATGGCAAAGCTCATGGTATGGACGGGTGAAACCGAGAATTGCCGACTCGTGCCGGCTGCCGTCGCACTCTGAGACGAATATCGTACCACTGCCCGGTGGCTGGCATTGCGCGATTCTCTCAGTCACCATGTCTCGCATCAAGTGCCGCTCAAATAGCACGTCAGGGTGCAAAGTGCCGCGGATTCGTCCGGTGGCGCACCGTTTCAACCGGTGGTAGCGTTGTAACCGCGTGGCACCATTTCGAAATGGCTCTTCACTTAGCGGTTTTATCTTGACATCATACAGGCATGATGCGAGTTCGTAACAATCTTCCCACCGATAACGCCGCTGGAGGTATCCGCCTCGGCGTGATCGTCGCACGGGATGTTGATCCGATGGCGCAGCTGCCCGGGCTCGACCAGTCCCTCGATGAGTTGCTCAGTGACATCGCTTCCGCGGCATCCGTCAATACCGAGCTTCGAGAGCAGCGGCGCCTCGCCGCGCGGGACATGTTGCGAAATGGTCGCTACAAACCTACGGGGAGGGGAAAACCGGCAAGCGAGTATCTCCAGCGCTCCGCCGTCGAGGGAAGCTTCCCCAGGATTAACGCTCTCGTCGACATCAACAACCTGGTGAGTCTGGCAACTTCGCTGCCGATATCTCTGTGGGACCTTGATGCGGCCGGCGCCGCCTCGATGGTTTTCAGACTAGGAAAGACGGACGAGCGTTACGAATTCAACGCTTCGGGTCAAGTTCTCGAGCTGGAGGATCTTGTAGTCGGCTGCGTTGGAGCAAGCGATGACGACGGCGTTCCTATAGTCAGCCCGATCAAGGATTCGCAGCGCACAAAGACTCACGACCACACTGAGTCTTGCGGCGTGGCCATCTATGCGCCTTCAAACGTGGTTAGCGCGACCGAACTCCATAACATCTGTGAGGAATTTCGGGGATGGCTCATGCAAACCGGATCCTCGGTCGCGGCCACGTCAACGGTCTTGAATGAGGGTGAAGAGGTCGATCTCGAATGAGCCGCGCGCTTGGCCTTTTCATCCTTTTGCTATTGACCGCGGCCTGCTCCCAGCGATCCCCGACCCAGGATCAGATTGATCCCGCCGATCGACCTGATCAGGAGTCATGGGACGTGTCCTTCTTCATCGAGACGGACAACCAGCCGCGCGCCCACTTGCAGGCCCCGTATGTAGCACGTTTCGAGCGACCGGATAGCACTTTCGCGAGGTTCGGACCCAGCGAAGACCGGCTCGACCGCGTCATCGTGGATGTGTTCGATGAGAACGGTGAGGAGTCCGCCACCGTGGAGGCAGATAGACTCACCTACTTCGAGGACCGCCGCACGTTTGTGGCCACCGGTGGCGTTGTGGTCAATGGACGCGATGAGCGCCGCCTAGAGGGTGAGCGACTTGTGTGGCACGAGGCTGACGCGGAGTTGCGCAGCGACGGCTTCGTCCGCATCACTACTCCCACAGAACAATTGCAGGGTTACGAACTCGTCGCCGACGAGACACTCGAGAGGTACAGGCTGGCTCGAATCACGGGCCAGGTCCAGATCCAGGACGAATGAGCGCGAGATGGACCATAGTCGCCAGCCTGTTCCTTCTGGCCGTTCCCATCTACGGTCAGGAGGCGCCCGGTACGCGTGTCGTGACGATCATCAATGCCGACTCGGTGGAGGGAGAGATCCAGGACGGCCAGCGCGTCCGTCGCCTGATCGGCAATGTGCACCTCAGACAGGACTCCACCGATCTCCGTGCGCGGAGAGCCACGCAGTTTCTGGACAGGGACGTCATTCTGTTCGATGGGAACGTGTCCATCGCGGATCCTGGCGATACGCTTCGGGCGGACCACGTCAGTTACGATAGTCTTCGCCGGATCGGTCGAGCGCTGGGATCGGTTAGGCTGTCGGATGAGGAAGCGGTGATCTACTCAGACTCACTCACGTTCTTCAGGAACGAGCGTCGTGCCGAGTTCGATGCGCCCGTGAGACTGATCGAGCGCGACGGTGACGCCGTCCTCACCAGTCGAAGAGGGATCTATCTCACCGATTTGAAGGAAGCCTTCTTCGAGGAGGACGTTCGGCTCGAAGACTCGACGACCGTCCTCACGAGCCATCGTGGCCGCTACGGCACCGAGGACAAGCGTGCGGATTTCTCTGGTGACGTGCGCTTGTCCCATGAGCGGTCCACGCGGCTCCGCGCAGACTCCCTCACCCATCACCGAGACACGCGGATCTCCCTGGCTCGGGGGGACGTCGCCGTCCTCCGATTTGGTCGGGACGATGCGTCGGACGCACCGCCGGATACTACGCTGCGTACGTTGCTCTTTGGAGGGTTCGCCTACCACGACGAGAACGAGCGGTATTCGAGAGTCGAGCGGGGAGTACAAGCCGACAACCCACTAGTCGCGAGACTCTCCACCGACAGTCTTGGAGTTACAGACACGCTGCTGGTGCGCGCCGTCCTGTTCGAGGCGATCCAGCCCGATACTCTGGATGCAGCACCGCTGCCCGCCGGTGCCACCTTGCAGCGAATCTTCGGCCGAGGGGAGGCCAGGCTGGCCGGCGATCGGCTCGCGGCCACCGCAGATTCGGTGGTCGTGGACCGCATCGAGTGGGACGAGGAGATCGACAGTCCCACGGAGGACGACGTCAGGCTGTTCGGTAGCCCGCTCTCATGGATGAACACAAGCGACTCGAACCTCTATACTCAGATTTCCGGCGACACGCTCCGGGTATCGGGGACAGACCTGGAAACACGCACCACCTACCGCGCAGAGGCCGCCATCCAGACGCCCGGCGCGGCCTTAATCCCGTTCGGTATCCTGTCGAAACTAGTCGAAACACTGTCCGCTGGTGAATTGACGCTCGCGGTGAAAGACAATCGCCTGACGCTGACCGGCGCGGGCACAACGGCGAACATCGCCGGACTTGATCCGGGCGACTTCCCGACAGAGGACAGCGGCAGCGAGTACACGACGCACACCGTCAACGGCGCAGCGTTTGCCGACGCTGTGAACGCTGTCGTGTATGCCGCAAGCACGGATGAAAGC
>JBJHBB010000057.1:0-8717 GCA_050485265.1 Rhodothermales bacterium
GATCTATACGCACCTCTGGTACGCCGAGCACGCGGAGGAGGCCGCAGCGTTCTACGCGTCCATCTTTCCTGACTCGAGCGTCGACCGGGTGAACTCGCTCATGAGCGAGTCCCCGAGCGGGCCACCTGGCTCCGTCAAAATCGTGGACTTTACGTTGATGGGTCAGCGCTTTCAGGCCATGTCCGCCGGCCCCCACCACGACTTCAACGATGCCATCTCGATCGTGGTGGAGTGTGCCGACCAGGCCGAAATCGACCGCTACTGGGAGGCACTACTCGCCGACGGCGGCAACGAGCAAGCCTGCGGCTGGCTGACCGACCGCTACGGGCTTCGCTGGCAGATCGTGCCCGCGGCGATGGAGGAGTGGCTGAACGACACCGACCCGGTCCGGGTCAAACGTGTCGGCGACGTGATGCTTCAGATGGTGAAGCTGGACATAGCCGCGCTGCAGCAGGCTTTCGATGGCTGACACCGTCCATCGAGGAGCAGGCCGCGAGGTGAAGGTATTTGCTGACATCGACGTCAGTCTCGACGGATTCATCGCAGGAGACGACGTCAGTCCGAGCAATCCGCTGGGCACCGGGGGCGAGCGCCTGATCTGGTACGGCGACGACGTAAACGATCTCGACACCGACCTGGCCGCGACCTATCAGGCCGTAGACGCTCGTGTGCTCGAGGAGTCGGCGGCGCGCGAGGGCGCGGTCATCATGGGCCGGCGGACGTTCGAGGTGTCAATTGACGCGTGGGGAGAGAACCCGCCCATCCACAAGCCATGCTTCGTGCTTACCCGTCGTCCGCAGCCGGTGATCGAGCGAAAGGGTGGGACCACCTTCACGTTCGTCGACGAACCCCGAGAGGCACTTCGCCAGGCGATTCGAGCGGCCGGAGGCAGAGACGTGGGGATCATGGGCGGCGCGGAGACCATCCGCACGTACCTCGCGGAAGGACTGATCGATGAGCTTCACCTGCACCTCGTTCCGGTACTGCTTGGCAGCGGGGTGCGGCTTTTCGGTGAGGGACCCGAACCTCTGTTGAACCTCCAGAAACTGAGCGTGCGTGACGGCGCCATGGCCACTCACCTGACATATCGAATCCAGACCAGATAGTCGCCTGATAATTTTGGGTAGGCGTTGCACACGCGGCCGGGGTCAGAAGTCGTTCATTGTCGGTCGGGCGTCGAGTCGTCCTTGAGCCCGCACTTCACCCACACCCCTGAAGAGGCACTTCGATGGGTACTGAGGTTCTTGGAGGCGGTCATCGATTCCGATGGATCGCCTGGGCGACGGCCGGGCTGCTTCTCTTGCTGCCGCTCGTAGCAATGCAGTTCACCAGTGAGGTCAACTGGACACTGGGTGACTTTGTGTTCGCCGCGGCGCTGCTTTTCGGTGCGCTGGCGGCTTTCGAGTTTGTCGTGAGGAGGTCGGCAGACGCTCATTACCGGGCGGGTGCCGCGATGGCCATTGCGACCGCGTTCTTGATGACCTGGAGCAACGCTGCGGTCGGGTTCACCGACAGCCCTGCCGACCTGTTCTACATAGGGGTCGTGCTGGTCGCCATAGCCGGCGCCGTCGTTGCGCGGTTCAGGCCGGCGGGGATGGCACGTGCAATGATCGTGGCGGCGGTGGCACACGCGTCGGTTGGCGTCGTCGCGCTGAGCGCGGGCGTGATTCCGGCCCACAACTCACCGATCCTCATCATGGGGATTTCTGCGTTTTTCTCCGCTCTCTGGCTGGCCTCGTCCTGGCTATTTCGGCGCGCTGCCCTGCAGGACTGATTCGGCGCCTCATCTCGAAAAGGGTCATCCCGCGCGCGAAGCGTGGTCGGGAACTGAAAGCATTGCACCTAACCGATGGGGTTTCTATGTTTTCCGGTGGCTTCTCAAGCCGCTATCACTCGTGGCATAACTCCGGAACTCATGATCACTCTACATCTCGAGAAGCAGGGCGAGACCATCACGTTTTTCAGCGATCCTGACCCCACCGCTCCAAGCGTAGAGTTCGAGTGCACGATCGCGCCGGGCGCCAACGGTCCCGACCCTCACATCCACCCTATGCAGACCGAAACCTTCCGCGTCACCCAGGGCCGCATGCGCGCCATCGTGGAAGGGAACGAGAGGATTATCGAGGAGGGTGATTCGATCGTCATAACGCCCGGGCAGGTGCACAGCTTCTCGAACGGGGACGCGGATCGGCCGCTGAACCTCCGTATCACGATGGAGCCCGCCCTCAACTTCCAGTGGATGCTGACCGAGGCCGCGCGCTCGGCGATTCGTAACGGCGGCAGCTGGAAGGATGCCCCACTTCTGGAGCAGGCCTACATCTTGCAGCAGACCATCGATGAGCACGCCCTGCCGAAGGTCCCCCAGCTGGTGACGCGTATCCTGATGGGCACGCTCGCCGGCCTGGCGGTCGTGCTTAGAAAGACCGGCGAGATCACTCCGCTTGCGAGAAAGAGGGCGGCCGCGTAGCGGTCAGGCGTGGACGTTCGCTGCGCTTTGCAGCGAATCCGCGAGCGGCGGTCCGGCATCCGGGGTCGACAAGTCTACCTTGCGCCCCACCGTACCAGCGCAGTGAGCGTGGAACACGCCGAGCCGCGCTTCAGGCAGGGCGATCCACTACCGCCTCCGCCGGAAGCCTACCAGTCGATCCTGACGAACTACGAACCGCCAAAGCGTGAGCGCTACTGGCTGCACGCGCTGCTCTTTCTGGTCACGATCGTCTCCACGCTTTGGGCTGGCGGCGAGTGGGCTGGGCGGGCCGGGTTGTGGGAGCGCTCGGGATTCGGGCTGTTTCTGGACCCCGTGTTCATGGGGGATGGCGTGCGCTACGCGTTCCCCTTTTTGCTCTTCCTGACGGTCCATGAGTTCGGCCATTACCTGACGGCCAGGCGGTACCGGATCGATGCGTCGCTGCCGTACTACATCCCGGTACCGCCGGGACTGCCGATCCTCAACATCGGGACATTCGGCGCCGTGATCCGCATCCGCGAGCGCATCAAGCGAACCACGCACCTGTTCGACGTCGGAGTGGCCGGTCCGCTGGCCGGCTTCGTCATCGCCTTCGGCGTGCTGGTCTACGGCGTTGCGACCATCCCTCCGGTGGACTACGTGATGACGTTCGGTCCCGGACACGAGCCACTCCAGGAGTACGTCGCCGAGCACGGCACCTTCCCCGACGAGCCCGCTCGCGACGAGTTTGGCTTCGGACCGATCGCGCTCGGAGACACGATCCTCTTCGCGTTGATCCGCTGGATGGTGCCGGACATGCCACCGGCATGGGAGATGTATCACTACCCGGTCCTCTTCGCCGGCTGGCTGGCGCTCTTCTTCACCGCACTCAACCTCCTGCCCGTCGGTCAGCTCGACGGCGGGCACGTGACCTATTCACTATTCGGCAAGCGCGGTCACAGGATGATCGCGCGCGCCGCCGTGCTCGGGTTGCTCTTTTCGGGTGGCCTGGGCGCCGTGGTCGACATTGGTGGTGTGGCGGCTCTGACGGCCGCCGATTATGGATACCCGCCGTGGCTGGGAGACCTCTTCACCTGGATCGTGGTGCTGCTCGTTCTCCGCTGGCTGGTCGGCAAACTGTTTCAGGAGTGGAGGACCATCTTCATCACGTGGGCCGGCCTTGCGGCCGCGATCGCCATCGCCGATTCGCTCGGATTCGTAGCCGGTGCTCTGGCATGGTCGGGCTGGCTGCTCTGGGGTGCGCTGATCGTCTTTGTCATTCGAGTGGACCATCCAGGCGTCTCGTATCACGAGGACCTAGATCCGAAGCGCCGAGCGCTCGGCATCGCATCCATCGTCATCTTCGTCCTCTGTTTCAGCCCCCGCCCGCTGTACATCATCATGTAGCCGGGTGATGCTGCCTTGCACCACGCACCGGCGAGCGCGTAGGTTTGCGCGCCGCCTGACACACGCATACCGCGCCTCTGATTCCGTTCGTTACGAGAGCCTCGCGACCGCGAGACCCCCAATCAACTTTCTCTCGATGACCCGAACGAACAGGTGCGGCCTCGTTGCGGCGCTCGTGCTGGCAACGGCCCTCTCGGGCTGCGATGCCTTCGACGACGCGCCGCCGATCGAGCACCAGGGTCCGCTCGTTTCGGAATTTCAGATCACCCCGGCCGAGGTGTCCGTGGATACGCTCGCGACGACCGAGGAGGGCTTCGTCGTCCCCGTCCAGTTGTCGCTGCGGGCTACCGCGGGCGATGCGCCCATTGACCGTGTTCGCTACTCGATCGAGTGGCAGTTCGCTTGCTCCGCCGGCACGCTGGAGGCGAATGGAGAATTCGAGGCTGCGGGCGATGGCCTCTTCACCGTGTCACCGGACCTGACTCTCCGCCCGGGCAGGCGGGGTGCGTTCCGTGTCACCACCTGGGCGGTCGATCAACTGTCCCGCCCGAGCAACGAGGCCTCGGCGACCTTGTTCGTCGGGGGGACGAACCTCGGCCCGCCGGTCATTACCACTGTCGATGCACCGACCCAGGTCCAGCCGCCGGCGACGGTTCGCATGCAGATAGATGTCGACGACCCCGATGGCGTGGACCACATCGCACGCGCCGAGGTGTCCTTCCCGGGAGGAGGGACGCTGCCGATGTCTGATACCGACTCGTCCGGCAATCCGACGCCCTGCAATGGCCGGTACTCGGTTGCCTTCTCGGTGCCGGCCGGCGTCGAGGCGGGCAGCGTGACCTTCACGTTTACGGCTTTTGACCGCGACGGTGCGGCCAGCGAGCCGGTCCAGCACACCGTGGAGATTCTCGGATGAGGCGGTGGCCCATGCTCGTGTTGATGCTGGTCGTCCTGGTCGCTGATTCGTCCGCGCAGACGCCGGTGGACGGACCCTCACCCATCCGTGGTCTCGAGCGAAACCTGATCGACAAGCTGGCTGCCTCGGGCGACACCCTGTGGTCCGGCCCTCGGCTGGTCTTCACCCCGGACGACGGCACCACCTGGCTGCGGCCCGAGGGTCAGGACTTCGGCTTCAACGTGTTCTCGCCGCCGCAGGCGACCAACGCGATCGTGTACTCGATCGACATCCAGGGCGACGACATCTGGGTAGGACTTGGCTATCGCGATCCACTGGCGGCAGACAGCCCGCAGAGCGCCGCCGGCTTCGCGTACAGTCGCGACGGAGGTGAGACGTGGGGCTACCGCTTCCCGCACCTGGACCAGCCCGAGGACACGGAGCAGCGTTATGGCGTGTCGCTGCTGCCGGCCCTTCCGATGGTGACGCCCCAGTTCGCTGCGCCCTTCGGCGTTGCCATCGACCCCGATACCCGCGACGTGTGGGTGGCCGGCACGTTGGCCAGGCCGCGGCGCCTGCGCTTCGATCCGGTCGAGGGTGACTATGCGCTGCGATTCGAGCGGGTCGTGCTTCCGCCGGACACGCTGACGGCGATCTCGCCGGACCAGCCTGTCTTCTTCCCGCTGGCCCGCCAGATCCCCGGTGCGTTCGCCTTCTCGACGAACTTCATCGCCTACTCGACGCTCGTCGACGAAACGGGCACCGTCTGGTTCGGCACCGAGGGCGGCCTCAATCGCTCCCGTCCCGAGGACGTGATGCTGTTCCAGGACTCCGAGACGGGGGAGGTTTTCGAGGAACGCGCCTGGCAGCGATTCCCCTTTGATGCGACGCTGGAAGGGCTCGCCGGCGGGACGGTGATCGCGCTCGCCGAGCAGCGGATAGGTGATGGCGCCTTCCCTGTCGGTAGCCCCGAGAATCCGCGCAACCCGATCTGGATCGGCGCGTGGCGACCGCTGGGCACGCCCGCGCTCCCGGGCGAGCAGTTTTCGGTGGTCGTGACGCGCGACGGAGGTGAAACGTTCGAGACTCGTCTCCTGGGTGAGCGGGTGAATGACCTCGCCTTCTGTGAGGAAGACTTCGACCACTGCGCCGCCGGAACTATCTGGGCTGCTGCCGAGGACGGTCTGTTTGTATCGACGGACGATGGCAACTCCTGGACGGCCACTCGAGAGTTTCGGGACGCGACCCGTCCTGGCAGGTTCGTGAAGCCTGGCGCCGCCGTGCGAGCCGTGGCGGCCACTTCGTCGTCCCTGTGGGTCGGTACCACAGATGGCTTGCTCCGCAGTCAGGACGGAGGTCAAACGTGGACCATCTTCCGCGCCGACGTGCCCGTGTCACCGGAAACGCCCACGGCTCGCGAGCCCGACGTCGAGGTGTACGCATACCCCAATCCGTTCAGCCCGCGCGCCGACAGGCTGGTGCGATTCCGCTACGACACCGAGGCGAGCCGAATCCGGATCTTCGACTTCGGACTCAACATGGTCCGCCAGATCGATGACCCCGCACCCACGGAGCAGGCCTGGGACGGCCTCGATTCGCGCGGGGCTCGCGTGGCAAATGGTGTCTACATGTATGCCGTCGAGACCGACGGTGGCACGCGCTGGGGCAAAATCATCGTTCTCGAATGACGCTGCGATCGCTAATACCCGTCCGGCTCGCCATGCTGGCTCTGGTATGCCTGCTGATCGCGGGCGAGGTCGCCGCGCAGGGACCCGGTGCGTTCGCGCGGATTGGCTTTGGTGCTCGCGGCATCGCGATGGGAGGCGGCCTCTCGGCCGACGTCTTCGAGGAGGCCTCCCCGTTCTACAATCCCGCCCTGTCGCCGATGGCCGGTGCGCAGTCCGTCGACGCCGCCGTCGGGTTCCTCTCGCTCGACCGAGAGTTGCAGCACGCCCAGTTCTCGTTCCGACTACCTCCCCGGGCCGGTGCCGCCGTGGGCATCATCCGTTCCGGGGTGGATGGGATCGACGGTCGAGACGCTTCCGGCTATCACACGGGTGAGTTGTCCACCGAGGAATCGGTCGTATTTGCGACCTTCGGTCTGGCGATGGGTCAGCGCGTATCGGCCGGCTTCGGAGTTCGGTTCTATCGCTCGGACCTGCTCGATGGCGTGTCGGCACCCGTGACCATCGCCGGGACGGTGGGCCTCACGGTGCGGTTCTCCGAGCGTCTGGCGATGGCGCTCGTGGTCGACGACTTTCTGGGCAGCTACACCTGGGACACGTCGCCCATCGGCGGCTCTCGAACGGTGGATCGATTTCCGGTGAGATTTCGGCTCGGGTCCGCGTATCAAATCGGCGGCGGGCGCGGGCTGCTCACCGCGGAGGTCGAGGGCAGGTCGCAGTCGGTCATGACGCGGCGCTACGTTACCCGCGACACCGCCGGACTTCCCCAACTCGTGCTCGAAGATCAGCAGCGCACCGTCGGCACCGTCCTGCTGCGGTTTGGGGGTGAGTACTGGCTTGCCGATCCGTTCGCGATCCGCCTGGGGGTTGATCGGATCGGTCAGGACGGTATCGCCGGTGCATCGCCTGCCGCCGGTTTCGGCGTGCGGCACACGCTTGGGGAGATTGCCGCCCGGGTGGACTACACGGCAGTGCTAGAGCCGTACGGCCTCGGGGTCATGCACATGGTGGCGCTCCAGATCGACCTTTGAGGTCTCAGCCGCCGAAGCCCTGAAGCACGCGGCCAAATGCTTCCAGCCCGAGGCCGTCCTCGTCGGTGCGCCACCGAAGCGTGCACCATAAGTCGAGGATGAGCATTTGCGCGGCATGGATGGGCACAGCGATCCAGAACGAGCGGCATCGCCACACCAGCGCACCAAGCAACACGCCGCCAAGAATGGAGAGGAACGCCTCCGCAGGTGGCTTCGTGGCGTGGAGCAGCGCGAACGGCATCGCCTGTACGACGATGGCGAGGACGGGTCCGATGGCAGGGGCAGTGCCGAAGAGCACGAAGCCGCGCCAGAGATACTCCCAGCCAATCCAGTACAGGAGGAACAGAGCGTGATAGATCAGGAACAACTCCCAGTCGAAAGCTGCTTGCCTGAGATGGGGATACTGCATGCGAAAGGCCGGGTCCGCCGAGAGATACCACGTGCCTATGGCGACCAGAGGTATGTAAAGCAGCGCGATGAGCGACGCCAGCTTCCAATCCCCGAGGCCGATCCCAGCTTTTGCCGGGCTCCACCGAAAGGCGGCTAGCAGAATGATTATCGGGATGATGAAGCCGGTAACTCCCTGCCAGCTAAACCACCACGCCCAACCCAGAATCGCATGATTCTCAGGATCGAACGCATCCGCGATGTGCGTGCGAAAGAAGGCGCGTGTCCCCAGGAACGCCTGTACCAACACGAGCGCGGTCGCGGCCAGGATGACAATCGCGGCCTGCTTCTGGGCCGGGGTGAGATTGCGAATCGCCGCAGTGGCGCTACGCCACTCCGCGCGGGCGCGGCCTCGCAACGACCTGTCCGGAGGTGAGCTCAGCGGGTCAGACATCGGCGCCGATGGCGTCGGAGATCGTATCGAGTCCGTCTCTGTCGAGCAGGCGAACGAGTCCGCGGCAAATCGATTTGGGAAGGCCGGGTCCGCGATACACGAGGCCCGTGTACACCTGCACCAGCGACGCACCGGCTCGAATCCGCTCATAAGCACGCTCGGCCGAATCGATGCCACCGACGCCAATGATCGGCACCTTTCCGCCGGTGATCTCGAATACGCGTCGTGTAGCGCCGAGCGCGCGCTCGGCGATCGGCCGACCGCTCAGCCCACCTGCCCCGATCTTCCCGAGGCGTACCGGGTCCGTGGCCAGGTTAACGCGGTCCGAAGCGGTGTTGGTGAGGATGAATCCGTCGATTCGGTACTCCGTCGAAACCGAGATGAGCGCGTCGAGCCATCCGAGGTCCATCAC
>JBJHBB010000058.1:0-8707 GCA_050485265.1 Rhodothermales bacterium
ATCACCGACGACCTGCGGATCACCTCGTCCATCGCATCCATAAAGGTGCGATCGTGGGTCTCGTCCTGCAAGTCCATTAAGATCTGCCACCACGGCACGAGCGCCTGCAGGAACGGTCCGACGGGGTGATCCGGGTACCGCGCAGCGAGCGCGCTGAAGATCGCGCCCGCCTGATCGAACTGCATGTTGTACAGCAGGTCGAGACCGTGGGTGGCTGTGGCACGAAATCCAGGATCATCCAGCACGGATGACTGCGCGTGCTGCGAGCGCACCTCCCCTGCGAGGAGCAGTGCTGCTGCGACAAGTCCGAGAAGAAGTCTGCCTCTCATGGGGGTGTGCGTCATAGGGTCCTAACGCGCCGACTCGAACGCTTGGTGTCGCGAAAAGGGCGCCACCCTGGTGAGGCAGCGCCCTTAGCCGAGCGGCGTATAGCCTACCGGCCCAGGCCGTAGGCGGCCTCGACCTCGTCGTAGTTCGAGAGATCGATACCCTGGATCAGCGGAGCGCCCGGCGGGATCGTCACTAAACGGAAGGGAATGTTGGCCGGGATGTAGTCCTCAACGAGCCCGGCTGCAGACGAAATCACGTCCAGGTAAAGCCGGTTCACACCGTACGAATAACTGTAGGTGATAGTGTAGTCGACGTAGGGAACGCCGTCCGACCCCACTGCCTCGATGCCTTGCGTATAAGGAAGAGCGGTCCAGGTGCCTTCCGCTCCTCCACCGATGAAGATCAGATCGCCGCGAGCATAGAGGAGCACGACGCCGCCGTCGACTACGCTGTTGCTCAGCTGCGACGTCTGGCGCTCATAGGTGGCGATGTCAGCCGCGCTGTTCACGGTGAACTGATTGGCCGAGGGCGTGAAAGTGGATACCTGTACGCCGGTGTCAGCATAGACCGGATCCGGCGAGGTCGTATCACAGCCCGCCATGATCGGCAGAACGAGAAGAAGGGCGCCGAGGCCGAGGCCAGACGACATGCGCGAAAAGGACATCATGGAATAGGCGGTTTGATGTGGGGATCTCAGTGCCTGAGCCGCCCATCACTTCGAATGGGTAACCCGGGCGTACTTACCCCGACTGTTGCCAACGCCGTTCCATTGAGCCCAAACGAGGCGTAAATGAAACGCTGCGCGCCTCAGGGCATCGCCCGTGTCCTGGTTTATGGTCAGTCCGCCGCGGTCAGGCGGCGCATCGCGACATAGCTGGCCGCCACCAGAGCGACCTTCGCGAAGTCCCACACGACGAATCGCAGCCACCCGATCTCAATCGAGGTCCAGATGCTTTCGTGACCGGCTACGACGTGCAACCATGAGACACCAATGGCGAAAAGCACGATCGACCCGGCCAGCACCGCGAGGGTAGATCCAACCAGGCTATTCCAGCGCTGCGATAGCGCACCAACGGTAGCGGCAGCCAGCGGTGCGGCAAGCAGGTATCCTGCGGATAGTCCCAGCAAGTAGCCCGGCCCGTATGCCTCACTGGCGAACACCGGGAAGAACATACCTGCGAGCAGGTAGAGCAACATCGCCAACCCGCCATTGCGCGCACCCAGGTAGAGGCCGGACCCATAGATGGCGACGGTCTGCAGGGTGATCGGCACCTCCCAGAGATAGATGCGGACCTGTGCGCCCAACGCGGCCAGCACCGCGAAACCGACGATCCCCAGTACCTGGGTCAAAACGGCGGGATCAGTCCGTAGACGATCCAGAGCGGAAGTGCGCGGTGAAGAGAGGGTCAGGATCGCGGTGCGCATGTGGGTCGGCAAGTGGAAGTGCGCCCGAAGATAAGCACACGGCGCACGCCGACAGACCGTCCCAATCAGCGCGAAACCAGGGGACCGTACCGGGGCCGCGGTGGCCAGACGGCGCCTTCGTGAACGCCGTGGTTGGTGCGCAAGTCGTACCGATGATTGCGATCCTGGTAGTGGAGCATCACCGCTTCCACACGCTCTCTCGCGACCCTATCGGCCGATCTGCAGTTCCGGGCCTGAAGTGCGGCAAGCTCCCATTGCACGGCGCCCGCTGCCTCTTCAGCGAGGCGACGGTGTTCGTGTTCGTGGCGCGTGAGGGCATCGATGAACTGGCGCCAGTCATCCACTACGTCTTGCGAGGCGTGGGCCGGAGGTCGCCAACGGGGCAGGGTGATCGTCACGTCGACCATCACCTTCAGATCTCGCAAACTGCAAACATTGCCGCGCGACGCCCAGGCGTACTCGGTGCTGATGCGCCACTCCGTGCGACCGAAAAACCGCTGGCCATCGGTCAGGGGGGCATTGTCGTAGAGCGACTGAGCCAACTCCTGCGGGGTTAGGCCCTCAACGTCGTAATAGACCGTCCGAACGTCCCGCTCAAGAATCCCCGCAGCGAACGCTGGTGGATCAGATTCGGGAACGCTCGATGCGATGAGAAGAAAGGCGACGAACTGCCACACGAGGCCAGGAGCGAGTCTGGCCACGCGTATCGGTGGGAGGCGCAATTCCTAAAGCGGTGGGGGGATTTCGCGGGCCGAAAGTACCGGGCCCCGACCAAATCAGCCCTGCATTATTCGCCCGGCAAGCAGCATCGCACGCCTGTCTAACCGTATTCCGCGAGCGCAAGTCAATGAGTGCACGAGCGTTAGCAGCCTCCATCGCCGCTGCACAATTCACATTCGGACCGATCCCTGCAAGTATGCGCCTTGCGCCAGACAATCCCTTCAACCGGTCATCCGCAGCTCGGTCAACCGCTTCGTCGAAGCTCCTTCGGGTCGGGCACGATGGTGTCCAGGACTCGCGCCGAAGACAACACACCCGGCATCCCAGCGCCAGGATGTGTGCCCGCGCCAACGAGATAGAGTCCATCAACGTCCTCGCTCTTGTTGTGGGGTCGGAAATAGGCGCTCTGGGTGAGGACGGGCTCGAATGAGAACGCCGCGCCCTTCACGGACAGGTAGTCATCCAGAAATCCCTGTGGGGTGAGCGTCAGGCTGGCCGTGAGGTGCTGCGAGAGTTCAGGGAGGACGGTTGCCTCCAGGTGCTGCTCGATCGCGGCTCGGTAACGCTCGACCTCCTTGCTCCAGTCGGTTCCGCTGTCCAGGTGAGGCACGGGCGAGAGCACGTAGAATGTCTCATGCCCTTCTGGCGCCATGCTCGGGTCCGTGGCGGTTGGTCGGTGCAGGTAAAGCGAAAAGTCGTCCGAGAGGACCTTGCGGTCAAAGATGTCGTCGAGCAAACCCTTGTAGCGAGGACCGAGCACGAGGGTGTGGTGGGCGACGTCCGGGTAGGTCTTGTTCGTTCCGAAGTACCACACGAAAAGGCTCATCGAGTACCGCGCGCGCTCTAGCCGGTCATCCGTCCAGCGCTTCCGATGCTCTGGAGCCACGAGATGCTTGTAGGTCCACGCCGCATCCGCGTTAGACACGACGATGTCTGCGTCGATCACGGTGCCATCGGCGAGGCGCAGACCTGTCGCCCGGGGCCGACCATGCTCGTTGCAGATTGTGATTTCGGTGACGGTCTCACCGAGGCGCACCTGACCTCCCATGTCCTCAAACAGCGAAACCATCGCATGGACGAGGGCGCCTGTCCCTCCCATCGCATACCAGACGCCCCACTTCCTCTCGAGGAATGCGATCAGCGCATAGATGGACGTCGTGGAGAAGGGATTCCCACCCACGAGAAGGGTGTGGAAGCTGAGAACTTGCCGTACGTGCTCGTTCTTTACGAAGCGCGAGACGAGCCCGTACACCGTGCGATAGCTCTCCAAGAACGCCATGGCCGGCGCGATCCGGAGCATGTCCTTCAAGCTGCCGAACGGAACGTGCCCCAGCTCAGTGAACCCGACGTTGAAGATCTCCTCACTCTTCTTGAGAAAGTTCTCGTAACCGGCGATGTCGTCCTTGTTGAATCGCGAGATCTCGGCCCGCATCGAATCAGCGTCGCCCGAGTAGTCGAAATATGATCCGTCGTGAAAACGGATGCGGTAGTAGGGCGAGACCGGGACGATCTCCACGTCATCGGCAAGGTTTCGCCCGGCAAGCTCCCAGAGCTCTTCGAAGAGAAACGGCGCCGTGATCACCGTCGGACCAGCATCGAAGATGTGGCCGTTTTGCTCGAGCACTCGTGCACGACCGCCGGGTTGATCCAGGCGGTCCACGATGGTGACTCGATAGCCTCTGGCAACCAACCGAATGCCCGCTGCTATGCCGCCCAGGCCTGCCCCGATGACGACCGCGTGAGGTGCGTTTGAGGCCGGCTCGGCGTTAGTTGAGGAGGTGAGAAGAGTCGCGTCGGGGCGCCTTGCGAGGCGGGCCGTCCAGTGCATGAGAGGGCGCTCGTGGTGAAGGGACGCGAAGGTACACGTCACCCGAAGCCGAAGCCTACCGACCAGCGCGCGCCTCATCGGCGCGCCGCACGAGTTCCTCTAGTGTGTCTCCACCGAATCTGTCCAGGACGGCATTTGCGATCACCTGGGCCACAACCGCCTCGGCCACTACACTCGCCGCCGGCACGCTAGTGACATCACTCCGTTCATAGCGTGTCGGTCGCGATTCGCTCGTAGCGAGATCGACGGAGCGGAGTGGTTTGATGAGCGTGGGAATAGGCTTCATGAACCCTCTCACCACGATCGGCTCGCCCGTACTCATGCCTCCTTCTATGCCACCTGCTCGGTTCGACGCGCGGGTGAGTCGACCATCCTCGCGAATCTCGATCTCATCGTGAACTGCGGATCCCGGGCTGGAAGCGGCGGCCAAGCCGTCACCGATCTCGACAGCCTTCTGCGCCTGGATCGACAGGATGGCCTGGGCCAGGAGGCCGTCGAGTTTTCGGTCCCAATGAACGTATGAACCGAGGCCTGCTGGTACGCCAGTCACCACCACCTCATACACGCCACCAAGCGAGTCTCCCGCCTGCTTCGTCGCCTTGATGTGTTCGATCGCCTCCTTAGAAAGCGATGCATCCAGGATGCGCACATCACTCTCGTCCGCAGCGTGCGCAAGGTCTTCCGCTCCGCCAATGAGTAGCTGGTCACGATCGGCGTGATACCGTTCGGGGGACTCGTAGCCGACGGTGCCGATGCTGACGACGTGGCTTCCTACCTGGATGCCGATCTCATTCAGCAGTGCCCGTGCGACCGAGCAGCATGCCACGCGCATCGCCGTCTCGCGCGCGCTCGCACGCTCGATCACCGGTCGGATGTCCGGCCTCCCGTCGATCGAGGCGAACCCGTACTTCTGCCAACCGACCAAGTCGGCGTGTCCGGGCCTGGGCATCGTAACGGGATCGATTTCTTCCCCATAACCTTCGACCGACATGTTCTCGGGCCAGCCGGCGCGATCCCCCTCGTAGGCGGCATTGGGAATCCTGAGTGCGATCGGACTGCCCATCGTCTTGCTGAAGCGGACTCCCGAGGCGATCGTCACCAGGTCTCGCTCAATCCTGGACCGTCCCCCACGGCCGTAGCCTTGCCACCGACGCGCCAGTTGATGATCGATGTAGCCCGCGGTGAGGGGAAGTCCGGCCGGACATCCCTCCACGATTCCGATCAACTCCCGCCCGTGCGATTCACCGGCGGTGAGATAGCGAAGCTGAGGCAAGGGCGATCAGAGGAAGATGGGCGATCTCATCAAGATAGCCGACTTCCTGGAAGCAGGCCGTCCGCTAGCCCTCCACGAGGGGCGACTCCAGGTCATAGAACGCGGCCACGCCGTCGGCGCGACGCACCCGCAGGAGGGCCGACTCCGAAGACGTCGCCAACTGCTCGAGTAGTTGCATTGCCTGCCTCGCATCTCTGACTTCCTGGCCTTCGATCTCCACGACCACGGATTGCGATGGAAGTCCATCGGCGGCGGCAGGGGCGCCTGGTCGCACGTACACGACGTATGCACCAGCGTCGACGCCGAATCGGTACCGATCGTCGTCGGTGAGGTCGCGTAGACCAACTCCCCACGGTTCAGGCTCGAACAGACGCTGCTCCGGTTGTGGAGCCTGTCCTCTCGGGGCGGGCTGACTGCGCGGTGGTGGCTGACGCATGCCGGACTCGGCCGCCCAGGCGCGGAATATGTCGTCGTCGCGCCCGATCAGGTCGGCCTCGATGTCTCGCACCGATCCTCGCCGCCAGATGCTGAGCGTGACAGTCTCGCCTGGTCTACGTAGCGCGATGGCACTCTGGAACTGGCTGGTGGCATCCACGGCTTCGCCGTCGACCTGCAGCACGATATCTCCCTCGCGCAGCCCGGCGCGAGCGGCGGAGCCGTCGCTGAAGACTTCGTCTACCACAACACCTCCGATGCGCTCGAGGCCCTGGCGCTGCGCATCCAGAGCGGTGACGCCGCGAATTGTCACCCCGAGATATCCTCGCTGGACATCACCGAACTCTATCAAGTCCTCGGCGACACGAACCACCAACCGAGTGGGGACGGCGAATCCGTAGCCCTCGTAGCTACCACTCTCAGTCGCAATCGCCGTGGCGATGCCGACGAGTTCGCCCTGCATGTTGACCAGCGCGCCCCCGGAATTGCCAGGGTTGATGGCGGCATCCGTCTGAATGAAGTCCTCGATCCGATACGTGTCCTCGATGATGTCGACCTGCCGACCTAGTGCCGACACAATGCCCGCGGTGACGGTACTCGTCAGCCTGAACGGATTGCCGACGGCCAGAACCCACTCACCCACCTCTAACTGGTTCGAGTCACCAAGGGTGGCTACCGGAAGGCCGCTTGCGTCGATCGCCCGAATGACAGCGAGGTCAGTGGTGCGGTCTACACCTACCACCTCGGCCTCGTACTCACGCTTGTCGTTGAGGAGTACGCCTATTCGGTTGGCGGACTGAATCACGTGCGCATTGGTGATGATGTAGCCATCAGCTGAAATGATCACCCCGCTCCCAGCGCTCCTTCGAAAACGCCGTGGCTGGATAAACGGGTGCGCCTCTTCCAGTTCACGCGATCGAGCGTCGGACGGAGACTCGACCTCGATGAATACCACCGTGGGGGTGACGCGGGCCGCCACTGTTCGGAACAGATGGTTCAACGAATTCAACTCCGGCATCGCCAGCGGCGGCGGCGGATCGGGATTGCCGATCTGAACGGTCGGGCGCCTTACGTCGGCACTTCCAGTACGGGCCGCGTCCGAGGACCGCGTGACCTCGGTGTCTGCATCCGGACCGCTTACGTATCGCAAGCCCATTACCAGGAGCGCACCGAGAACGACCCCCGCCAACAGGGTCCCGAGGCCGAGAAGTAGAGGTCGCTTGCTCATATGGGATCGTACGCCCGACGTCGTGCTGAGGTGCACGCCGTCGGTGAGAAATCGTGTCACTTAGAACAACTATCACGCCGGAACGGGCCGAGTGACCAGTCGCCGGGGAGACGAACGAGACTCGCTCGCGACGGGTTGCGACACCCCGTCAAAGGCTGCTCATGAATGGTGCAATGAGGCTGCGATGGCCAACGAGTGCTCGAACACGCGTCGCCACCCCAGCCACGGCGGATGTTCGGCGACACTGTCATTGTGCCACAACGGCAGAAAGCAGCCCCCGTACGTTCGAATAGCGTCCGCAAGCTCATCGATGACTCGAATTGCCTCATCGGCGGAAAGCGCCAGATGATTGCGCAGGGTCCCATCCATATACGTGATGGGGTGCACGATCAGCGGCGTCTCCTCCTCTCGTTCCAGATCATAGAAGGGGAATGGGGAGGCAGTGCCAGCCCTGAATCCCGGCTGAGATGCATAGCCCATCGAATACTCCCGGGTGATGCCGAGATCCAGCAAGCGCCGATACGTTTGCGGCAAATCGAACCTCAGGTAGTGCTGTCTGGACCGGGTTGCAGGTCGACGCAGCAACTCAGAGAACCAGGAGTGTTCCTCTCGCAAAGCAGGCAGTGAGTCATTCGACGTGTATGACGGATGCATACCGACGTCAGCGTGCTCGGCAAGACCGTGAACGAGCGATCGCATCAGCGGACTTCGCGGAGGCAGGCTCCTGTCTACCCCTCTTCCCTCCCGAAGCAGAACGAAGAACGTCGCGGGCACCCCGGCCTGCTCGTGGGCCCCGAGAAGCCATTCGTACGTATCGAACGGGTCGTTGCGCAGTCCCAACAATGCTTTGGCGCGAGGCACCAGTGTGCCTGGAGAGCTCAGTGCAGCACCTGCCGTCCGTGCGAATCCCCGGCCCCGGTAGGCGTACGCTACGTCGACGTCTATCGTCGAATGCGCGCGAATCTTTGGACCGCGCACGGGCAGACGCGGATAGTACCGCTCCAGAAGGCTCGCCAGCAGCCTGGCGTATTGGTCGACCACGGGGCGCCGCAAACTGCCCGACTGATACAGGATGCTCGATTCCGGCTGGAATCGACCATGCGCGTCGCGCTCCTTAGTCACGTACTCCTCGTATCGCGATACGAGATAGAATGCGGACGCCAGCAGGTCGAACGGCACGTCACTGTGTTCCTCTAGAGGAAACAGCCTCAGTAGCCCGTCCACTGTCGCAGGCCTTGGATCAATGGAGGCAAGACCGCTCTGCTCGAGTAGTCCGCAAGAGCGAATCCGGAGCACTCCCTCCGGACTCGATTCCATCCCGTAGGTCACGCACGGTACATCAGGCGGCAAGTCCTCGCCCGCCGGCACGAAGCGGACTTGCAAGCCGAGCAGTCTGGTGAAGAGGAGGTCGACGACGTAGCGCGTCCTGGGCGTGTCGGCAGCATGGACAGCGAGCATGTCGTAGACA
>JBJHBB010000059.1:0-8701 GCA_050485265.1 Rhodothermales bacterium
AGCTTCGGTCCTGGAGTCCCGCGCGTACGTCCGGGGGCCGTTCGTACAGGACTTCGAGGAGTCGCTTGGCGAGTTGCTCAGCGCCGACCACGTGATTGGCGTCGCCAACGGCACCGACGCGCTGCAGATCGCCTACATGGCTCTGGGGATTGGGCCAGGGGATGAGGTGATCGCGCCGGCCTTCACCTTCATCGCAACGGCCGAGGCGGCGGCACTCCTCGGCGCCAAGCCGGTTTTCGTCGATATCGACCCCAGCACTTTCAACCTCGATCCGGCAGCAATCGAGCAGGCGATCACTGATCGAACCCGAGCCATCGTGCCGGTTCACCTGTTTGGACAGCCGGCGAACATGGGCGAGATCATGGAGATCGCCCGGCGCGACGGGATCCCCGTAGTCGAGGACGCGGCGCAATCGATCGGAGCGCGTCACGAGGGAATGATGACGGGGACGATTGGCGACCTGGGCTGTCTGTCATTCTATCCGTCAAAGAATTTGGGAGCATTCGGCGACGGCGGAGCGATCCTGACCCAGGATGCCGACCTCGCCGAGCGCGTACGGACCATCGCGAATCACGGCGGCAGGCGCAAGTATCACAATGAAGTGATCGGCATCAACTCACGACTCGACGCGCTGCACGCCGCGATGCTGAGCGTCAAGCTGCGGCATCTTCCGGAATGGACGCGCTCGAGGCAGCGCGCCGCCGATTCCTATGACGCCGCGTTTTCGGGCACGTCGATAGCGCCACCGACCCGCCTTCCCGGCAGCACCCACGTGTTCCATCAGTACACGATCCGCGTGCCTGCCCAGCTCAGGGATGCACTTCGCACCCACCTCACTGAGGCTGGTATTCCCACCATGGTCTACTATCCTGTGCCCCTACACCAGCTACCGGTATTCGAATACCTGGAGATCCCTTCTGGGAGCCTCCCCGAGACGGAGCTAGCCGCCGCCGAAGTACTCTCCCTCCCTATGCATCCCCACCTGAGCGATCTCGATATCGATCGTGTGGCCACTACGGTGCTGTCTTTCCTCGCGGAGCAAGCGTGAGCGCGATGGAGCCGCTGCGAGTCGCTCAGATCGGGGTTGGGTACTGGGGGAGAAACGTGCTGCGCAATCTCATGTCGATGGACGATGTCGAGGTGGCAGCGGCGTGCGACCGATCGCGCGACGTACTTGCCGAGACAGAAGCCGCTCACTCGGGTCTCCAACTGTCGACTGACGTTGAGTCGGTACTGAAGGACGATTCGGTCCGGGCGGTCGTGATCGCCACCGAGACGCCGTACCACTTCGTCGTGGCGGAAGCCGCCTTGCGATCCGGCAAGCACGTCTTCGTGGAGAAGCCGCTCGTGCAGACGGTTGAGCAGGCCGAGCGCGTGGTCGCTCTGGCCGAGGATCGCGACCTGCGCCTCATGGTGGGCCACCTGCTGCTCTACCATCCAGCGTTCGACTACGTTCGGGAGGCGATCGAGGGCGGAGAACTCGGGGACGTGCACTACATGTACTCCACCCGCGTCAACCTCGGCATCGTGCGCGATCGCGAGAATGCTTTTGAGAGCCTGGCCCCGCACGATCTGGCACTGGCCATCGCATATCTGGGTGGCGAGCCCGAATCTGTTTCTGCTCGAGGGGCGGCCTACCTGCGGCCCGGCGTCGAGGATGTGGTCTTCGCGACCGTCAGCTTCTCCGGCGGCCGACTCGCCCATCTCCACACGAGCTGGCTTGATCCCCACAAGGTCCGCAAGGTGACTGTCGTCGGCAGCAAGAGGATGGCCGTGATCGACGACACGGCTGCTGCCGAGAAGGTGCGCATTTTTGACAAGGGCGTCGAGTTGACCCGGGAGATAGGCTACCCCGCATACCCGGAGGCGATGACGCTCCGATCAGGCGACATCACCATTCCCCGCATTGCCGCCACCGAGCCGCTGCGCGCAGAGCTCCAGCATTTCGTCGACTGCGTACGCTCGGGAGCGACGCCGAGAACAGACGGCCGGAACGGCCTGGCCGTGGTACGCATCCTGGAAGCGGCGCGAAAATCCATCGATGCGGGTGGGGCAGCGGTTGACGTCTGAACGTCGGTGGTCCGGTAACTTTCGAGATTCCCTCCCCAACTCCGAACAATTCGACTTGTCTCGCGCGCTTCGGTACGTCCTCGGTTGGCTGATTGCTGTCATCGCCCTGGCGCCGGCCGCCTCCGGCCAGACTGACGGCTACCTGCACATCAACGACGAGGTGCACTCCTTCCTCGAGCGGCAGCAGGCACTGGGGAACCTGCGCGGTGCCTTCCTGGACGAGCAGCCGCTATCGGCCCGACGAGCGCATCGGTATCTGGATTCGCTCGCCGTCTTGCAGCAATCCTCGCCAGAAGTCTTCTCACCAACCGATAGCCGACTCCTCGCGCAGTTCCGTGGTGATGAGCCGCTCACCGGCGCCTCTTGGGTGAACGACCGGTTCTCCCCACTCTACCGTAATGGCACTGACTTCTACTCGGTCGAGCACGGTCCGCTCCGTCTTCAGATCAACCCCAAACTCTATCTCAGTGGCGGAGGCGTGAGCGAGGAGGGCCTGATGGACGGCGATCCTCGATCTTTCATCTATCAGAACACACGCGCCGTTCGCGTGAGCGGGCGACTGGGTTCGAACTTCTTCTACCACGCGCAGCTCGAAGAGAATCAGCGTATCGAACCGATGCTGGCGCGAGAGCGAACCCGGCACCGACTTCCGCTTGCCTATCAGAGAGACTCGACGCTGTTCGACTACGTGATCTCTCAGGCCGCCTTCGGCTATCAGGACCAACACGTCGAGGTCCGTCTGGCCCGGGATCGACACCGATGGGGCCCGGCGCGCAATGCGCTCTACTACTCGAACCACGCCCCTCCCCACACCTCCCTCCAGGCTCGCGCGGAAGTCTGGCGCCTATCGTTTACCGCTCATTACGCGGTGATGGACGACGATGCGCTCCCGCCTCCCTCCCACCTCGCGTTTCGACCGGTCAAGTACGGTGCCTTCCATCGACTCGGCATCAACCTGCCTGGCCGCGTATCACTGGGGATTTACGAAGGGATCATCCTGGCGCTGCAGCCGGGGGACGAGCGCCTGGGCAACTACATCCGATTCCTCAATCCGCTCCTCTTCTTCAATGCCGTGGACCGCGAGTCGAACAGCCCGGGGAACGTGCTCGTGGGAATGGATGCCCACTGGGTGCCGACTCGCGGTCTGACGGTCTATGGCCAGTTTATCCTGGACGACTTCGAGGCAGGTCGGCTCTTCACCGACGGCGGCTACTGGAAGAACACATGGGGATTGCTGGCCGGGGTACACACGGTCGATCTCGGTGTCGACGGCCTCGAAGTGCGCGCTGAGACTGCCCGAATCCGGCCCTACGTGTATGCCAACGTCACCGGTAGTCTGGCCCACACGCACCGGCTCGGACAGCTGGGCTCGCCGGCCGGGCCGAACTCGCAAACGACTTCCCTCGACATCAACTACCGGCCGACCTCCCGGATTTCTACCAGCCTGCGGACGTTCCTGCTGCACAGAGGAAGATCCACCGACGGCTTGAACTACGGTGAGGACCCGTTCGTGGCCTACAACGAGAATCGGGTCTCAGACGACGAGGTCTTCACGCTGCAGGGCATCCGGCAAACACGCCGCTTCGCCGAAGGGCGCATTGGGTACGAGTTCCTTCCGTCGATGTGGCTCGACGGCGTGCTCCGCTACGAGTCGTTCGACGACGCAGAGGACGGCTTCAGCCGAGCGACGAGCTTCCTCATACAACTTCGCTGGGGAATGCCGGCGCAACACCCGCTGTTCTAGGCCGCCTCGACGGGACGAACAGCATCGCGGAAGTACTCGAGCGTCCGGCGGAGACCTTCGGCGCGGTCAACTTGGGGCTCCCAGTCGAGGACGCTGCGCGCCTTGGTGATGTCGGGCTGGCGGATCTTGGGGTCGTCGGCCGGCAGCGGCTCGTAGGTGATGGAACTGCCACTAGCCGTGATTTCCACGATCTCCTCGGCGAACTCCTTGATCGTGATCTCGTCCGGATTGCCGATGTTCACCGGCTCGACCTCGTCACTCATCAGAAGACGAAAGATCCCTTCGACCAGGTCATCGACGTACTGGAAGGATCGCGTCTGGGAGCCGTCACCGAAAACCGTCAGCGGTTCGCCACGCAGAGCCTGGGCCATGAATGCCGGGAGTGCGCGGCCATCGTCGAGCCGCATCCTTGGCCCGTACGTATTGAAGATGCGGACGATCCGCGTCTCGATCCCGTGATAGCGGTGATAGGCCATCGTGATCGCCTCGGCGAACCGCTTGGCCTCGTCATACACGCCACGCAGACCCACCGGATTGACGTTCCCCCAGTAGGATTCCTCCTGGGGGTGGATCAGGGGATCACCATAAACTTCGCTGGTCGACGCAAGCAGCAGGCGGGCGTTCTTGGCCTTGGCCAGACCCAGACAGTTGTGTGTGCCGAGCGCCCCTACTTTCAGCGTCTGGATGGGAAGCTGCAGGTAGTCGATCGGGGAAGCAGGGCTGGCGAAGTGCAGGATGTAGTCCAGCTCGCCGGCCAGATAGATGTAGTTGGTGACGTCGTGCTTCACCAGTTGGAAGCGCTCATGGCCGACCAGGTGCGCGACGTTGTCCGGATTCCCCGTGACGAAGTTGTCCATGCAGATCACCTCGTGCCCCTCCGCGATGAAGCGGTCGCACAGGTGGGATCCGAGGAAACCGGCACCGCCGGTGATCAGGGTACGAGGCATGGGAAGCGCTGCAGGGGATTCAATACGAATGCGCCGGCTCGAGACCGGCGCATCGTGAACTGAGAATGGTCGATCAGGCCTGGCCGTTCTTGGCGAGTGCCGCGTTCTTGGGGATGCCCGCTGCGCGTCCGATCGAGTAATACTCGAAGCCGTTCTCGGCCATGCGCTCCGGCTGGTAGAGATTGCGGCCGTCGAAGACGAGCGGCTCGTTCATCAAGCGTCGCATGCGCTCGAAATCCGGGCGGCGAAACTCCGGCCACTCCGTGCAGATCGCGAGGCAGTCGGCGCCCACGAGGGCGCTATACGGATCGGCGGCGTAGGCGAGCGACCCGCTGCCGAGCTGGCCCTCGCCAAGGACCATCCGCGTGGTTTCGATCGCTTCAGGATCGTAGGCCATCACATGCGCACCCGCTTCGGCGAGCATGCGAATGATGACGTGGCTAGGCGCCTCGCGAACATCGTCGGTGTTGGGCTTGAAGGCCAGGCCCCACACGGCGATCCGGCGGCCGGACACGTCTCCCATGCGATCGATGATGCGCTCTGCGAGCACCGAGCGCTGCTTCTCGTTGACCCGGAGAACAGCGTCGAGGATTTCGAACGGGTAGTCGCTCTCCTGGCTCGTACGCAGCAGAGCCTGCACGTCTTTGGGGAAGCACGATCCGCCGAAGCCGATCCCTGCGTAGAGAAACTTCGGACCGATGCGGCTGTCGGTCCCAATGCCACGACGGACCATGTCCACGTCGGCACCAACACGCTCGCACACGTTCGCGATCTCGTTCATGAACGTGATCTTGGTCGCCAGGAGCGCATTGGCGGCGTACTTGGTCATCTCGGACGAGCGCTCGTCCATGACGATGATCGGGTTGCCGCTGCGGACGAAGGGCTCGTACAGCTGCGTCATGAGCTCCGCGGCCTTCTCGGAATCCGTCCCGATCACCACACGCTCCGGCTTCATGAAGTCATCGACGGCCACGCCCTCCCGCAAGAACTCGGGGTTCGAGACGACATCGAAGTGCTTACCGTGCTGCAGACCGCGCTCTTCCATGATGCGCGTGACCTTATCGGCCGTGCCGACGGGGACGGTGCTCTTATCCACAATGACGCGGTAGCCCCAATCCGGGTTGTCGGCCAGGAGATCCGCGATTTGCCCGGCTACGCCGAGCACGTACGAGAGGTCGGCCGAGCCGTCCTCACCGGGCGGCGTCGGAAGCGCGAGGAAGAGGATGTCGCCGTGCTCGACCGCCGATGCCAGATCGGTGGTGAAGGTCAAGCGCTCTTCTCGGAGGTTGCGGTCGAGGAGCCGCTCGATGCCCGGCTCGAAGATGGTGAGCTCGCCGTTGGAGAGCCGTTCGACTTTGCTCTCGTCGATGTCCACGCAGACGACGTGGTTACCCATCTCGGAAAAACACGTGCCCGTGACGAGGCCAACGTAGCCGGTTCCGATGACACCAATTCTCATGATTTCTGGATGATCGCGTGAAAGGGAAGGCGTGGGAAAAGAGCCGCCAAAAGTAGCGCTCGACCGCAGCCTGGCCAAGCCGAACAACTATTGTACCCGGCTAGAGTTGTGCGAATAACGCGCTCAGGCAGCCGCGCCCTCGTTCCGCTGCGGACGGGTATCGTGCGCCGCTATCTTCGCGTCTCACCCCTCTCCTATCCCCGAGTCCTGAATGTCCGTTTATGCCGTGATCATGGCAGGAGGCGTCGGCAGCCGCTTCTGGCCGCGCAGTCGTCAAGACGAACCAAAGCAGTTCCTTCGAGTCCTCTCGAATGGGTCGCTCATTCAGAACACGTTCGCTCGGCTGCAGCCGCTCATCGAGCCGGAGGACGTGATGGTGATCACGCACGAGCGCTACGCGGGTCTGACTCGAAACCATCTTCCCGCCATCAAGCCCGAGCATTTGCTGGCCGAGCCCATCAGTCGCAACACTGCGCCGGCCATCGCCTACGCCGCGGCGCGTTTGTACGCGGTGGACCCGGAGGCGGTGATGGTCGTCTTGCCCGCCGATCACGTGATCGATGACGTCGCGGGATTCCAGCGTGTCCTTCGGAGCGCCGTCGAGCAGGCCAGGAGGCCGGGTTCGCTCGTCACCATCGGGATCAAACCCACGCACCCCGCCACCGGCTACGGCTACATCCAGTTCGACTCGTCGCTCGACACCGACGATGGCGAAGCCCGGCCGTTCGCGGTCAAGGCCTTTGCCGAGAAACCCGACGAAGCCACCGCCGAACGATTCCTCGACTCGGGCGACTTCCTGTGGAACTCAGGTGTCTTCATATGGCGGGCAGACACCATCATGTACGCGCTCGCCGAGCATTTGCCCGAGGTGCACCAGGCTTTCCTGCCGGTCGTGGAGGCCGCAGGCACCGACCGCGAGGAACAGGCCGTCGCCGAGGCCTTCCAGCGCTCCCCCCGCATCTCGATCGACTATGGGGTGATGGAGCGCGCCGCAGGGAGCGGGAATGTTTACGTGGTCCCGGGGGCCTTTGGCTGGAGCGACATCGGGGATTGGCGCGCGGTGTACGAGCTCGCCACCCACGACAAAGCCGGCAACGGCATCGAGGGCAATGCGATCCTCCACAATTCCGGCCGGTGCTACGTGCGCTCCGAAGGGCGCCTGGTCGTGCTGGTCGGCGTGCGGGACCTGGCCGTGGTCGACTCCGGGGACGCCATCCTCGTGTGCCACCTGGACCAGACGCAGCATGTCAAGAACATCGTGGACTACCTGGGCTCACACGGGATGGACGACTACGTTTAGTCGCGCGTGATCAAAGGGTTCACGGGTAGTTCATGGCGCTCGTGCATCTCACAGGGCTGATTCCCGTCCCGGGGAGGTGCTTGGTCAAATGTTAACCGGTGACGGTTGCAACCCGGCGCCGGTGCTGACGTACGGGTCGCCGCGTGACTGACCGGTCACGTTCTGACTAGCGATCCGCCCTGTTGCCCATGTTCGTCCCCCCAATGTCACTGCCCCGCCGTGAGCGGGAGCGCCAGGCGCGCCGTCTGGAGATGCTCGCCGCTGCCCGCGCGGTCTTCGCCGAGCAGGGCTACGAGCAGGCAACCCTCGAGGCCGTCGCGGAGAAGGCCGAGTTCGGCAAGGGCACTCTCTACAACTACTTCCCGGGAGGGAAGGAGGAAATCCTCACGGCTCTCCTCACGGAGCTCTACGACGGCTATGCCCAGGAAGTGCGGGCTCACTTCGAAGCTCTCGACGCCCCTCCGCAGGCCGAGGACTTCCGCGCGCTCTTCGCCAGGCTGATTTCGTACTTCACCAGCGAGTCAGAGACATTCCTCTTGCTGGTGAAAGAGGCCCAGCGTCTACTGCTGAGCATGGACCACGCCTCCCGCGCCCAGTTGATCGAACTGCGCGATCGCGTCGTCAGTGAGCTCGCAGGACCGACGCAGGCTGCGATCGACGCCGGTCACATTCGCGGTCTACCTGCCGAGGCAGTGGCGCACCTCATGATGGGCAACCTCAAGGGCTACCTCGTAGCTGTGTTGTCTTGCGAGGATCCCGTGGGCCACGAAGGTCCCTCGTTTGAGCCCGATGAGGCGGCCGACTTCCTCGCGACCATTCTGTTCGACGGCCTGCGTCCTCGATAGATCAACGACTTTCATGATTGTTCGAATCGCATTCGTTCTGGTGCTGGCTGGATGGTCAGCGACATCGGCGGCCCAGATGCCAATGAGCCCGCCAACGCCCTCGGTCACGCTCACTTTGGAGGACGCGATCAGCATCGCTCTGGAGCGGAATTACGCCATCCGCGCCACCGCGCTCGACGTCGCCACCGCCGACGCCCAGGTCCGCGAGGCCTGGGGCGGCTTGCTGCCGAATGTTGAGGCCACGGGCTCTTACACGCGCAACATCATCTCGCCGAACCCCTTTGCGGGCAGCGATGCCGGTGGCCTGTTCGAGACGCTTGGCGTGCTGGACTGGCT
>JBJHBB010000060.1:0-8531 GCA_050485265.1 Rhodothermales bacterium
CGTCACGGACACAGTGGACGAGGCCGTGAGCTTCACGGCGGACCTGACGAGCACCGACGGGAGCAACGGTGCGCGCTGTGACATCCTGCTGCTCGACCTCGGGCCGATCGAGCTCGACCTGCTCGGGCTGGTCGTCGACCTGAGCGACGTCCAGCTCGACGTCTTCGCCGTGCCCGGTGCCGGCAACCTCCTCGGAGCGGCCCACCTGCCAGTGGAGATTACACCGCCGGTGGTCGTGGAGGCCGTCACTTCGGTCGCGCTGCCGACCGCTTACACCGATCGCGTCCTGCTGCATTCATCTCGGATGACTCTACCCGTCGCCGCTGCCGTTCTGGACCCGCAGATTCGATCTGTAGTGGTCCACGCAGAGGTTTTTAGCGGTGATGAGAGTGTAGGCGCCGGTCACGCGGTGATCGACGCCAACGGCGTCGGCGACATCGGTCTCGATCTGCACGACGTCTCTCCGGGGAGCTATGAGATCCGCTTGACGGCCCGCGCGGACGGCTCCGTCGATCCAATCGCGACGACCTCCTACGAGGGCCGCATCCTGCCGGAGATCGCGGTCCCCGACGGCCTGCGCGTGGGGATCGTCCGTAGCTACGACGACGCCACCGAGGCAGCCATGCGCGAGATGGGAGCCGAAGTGGTGCTGCTCGACTCGACTGCGCTCGCTACGAGCGACTTTGAGGACTTGCACACGATCGTGGTGGACATTCGCGGATACCTCGTGCGCCAGGACCTCCGGATGTACAACCAGAGGCTTCTGGACTGGGTGCGGGACGGAGGTCACCTCGTGGTCACGTATCAGAAAACGTTCGAGTGGAACGAGGGCATGTCCGACCCCTTCCTAGAGGGGCAGACGAATCCGGGCGATATCGCGCCCTACCCACTGGTTCTGGGTCGTGACCGCGTCACCGACCATACGGCTGCAGTGACGCATCTTCTGCCGGAGCATCCGATCGTCACTTCCCCCAACCGCCTGACTGCCGAGGATTGGGAGGGCTGGACGCAAGAACGAGGGCTCTATTTCCCTGCCTCGTACGATGAGCACTACGCCGAACTTTTTGAGATGGCCGACCACGGTGAGGCGCCGCTCCGAAGCTCGACGCTGCTCGCCGAGTATGGGGAGGGGACTTACTTCTACTCGGCTCTCGGCTGGTACCGGCAGCTTGGGGGCTTCGTCCCTGGAGCCTATCGGGCATTCGCGAACATCATCAGCCTGCCACTCGTGGAGCGCGGCGCTATGACCGGGAGCAGTCGGTGATTCGCACGGCTGCAATTGGTCGCGCACCGGCCCCGCCCTTGCGGACCGAGTGGCTCGCCTACGGCGCACTCGCCCTTGCGGGCGTCCTTTGGGGCACGTCCTTTCTCCTCGGCAAGCTGGCGCTGCTCGAAGTCCGCCCTGCCACTCTCATCGCGTACCGTTTCGTGCTCGCGACGGCCGTGTTGTTGCCGGTGGCTCTGAGCCGACCATCCGTGCCGCTCACTAGGCGGGACGTGCGTGACCTTGCGCTGGCAGCCCTCCTAATGGGCCCCTTCATGTTCTGGCTGCAGTTCGAGGGGCTCGCGCGCACGACGGCTTCCAGTGCGGCTCTGCTCGTAGGAATCGGTCCACCCCTTCTCGCAATCGGAGCGCTCATGGTGGATGGGGAGCGACCCGGCCGTCGAACCTGGATGGCCATTGCACTGTCCGTATTTGGCATGCTCATGCTGCTATCCGGTCCCACCGGTGACCGTTCGCTGGTCGGTGACCTGCTGGTCCTAAGCTCTATGGTCGCGGCCGTTTGCTGGACACTTGTCTCTCGTAGACTCGATCGAAGGCTAGGCGTTCTGCGTGCAACTGCCTATCAGTTTGCTTTCGGTGCGCTCTGGCTGCTGCCCATCGCGCTCTCGGTAGACGGCCTTCCGGTGATTGCGCTCTCGTCGCAAACATGGCTGGCGGTGGTGCTTCTCGGTGTGGTTTGCACCGCTGCCACGTTCGCATTGTGGAATTGGGGGCTTCTGCGTGCCCAGGCTGCGAAGGCGGGCGTCTTCGTCAATCTGGAGCCTGTCGTCGGTGCGGCCCTCGCCGTAATAGTTCTTGGGGAAATGATCGCTCCCAGCGGTGTCGCCGGCGGAGCTCTGGTCTTGTGTGCGGCGCTTCTCGTGACGACGGACCGGACATGAGCGACGACCTGATCCCCCCTGCGCGCTTTGCGGGCCAATCGTTCGCGACCTACGACCCGCAGACCCCCTCACAGAAGGAAGCGCTTGAAGACGCCCGCGAGCTCACGCGACGGATCGGTGCCAGATACGCGCGCTCGTGGTGGAAACGTCTGACCTTTCGAGGCAACGACAGCGCGCTGCGAAGCGGTCTGTACCTGGTGGGGCCCGTCGGCACCGGGAAGACGCACCTGCTGGTGTCGATGTATCGCGAGCTGCACCCGCGGGTGCCCTGCGCCTTCGTCCACTCAAGCCGGATCTTTCGTTCGACTGAGCATCCGGAGCGGTACGCGGCGATGCTCGCCGAACGCTACGATGTCCTCTTGATCGACGAGGTCGAGCTCGACGATCCAGCCAACGAAATCCGCCTGATAGTCGTCTTGAAGGAGTTGCACCGACTCGGCGTGACGGTGGCGGCGACCAGCAACGCCGAGCCAGAGAAGTTCGTCTCAGCTCAGTTCGGGCGAGACAGACTCGAGCGATTCATCTCGGAGCAGTTCCGCAAGACGTACCACGTCGTATTCGTCGGTGGAGAGGACTTCCGCAAGCGGCTGGAGAAGCCGGGGCGCGCCTGGATCGGCTCACTCGACGCCGCCGATGCAGCGATGCGCGCCCGATACGAGGACGACCGCGGCCGAAAACTATGGCTCTCATGGGACGACCTCCTCGCGCGGTCGGTACGCACCGAGCGAACGCAGTTGACGGACGATCTTGCTCAAAACGAGCGCCTCTATCTGTCCGGGCTGCGCATCGACTCGAGCGATGACGCAGTCAGGCTCCTGCGCGTGATCGACGATCTGTACGATCATCGCAACCCCCCGACGCTCTTCTTTACGTCAGAGGCCGTCCCCGATCGCTGGTGGTCTCCTTCGAATCACAATCAGGGAATCGAGGCCGCGATCGCGGAAAAGTTTTCCCGGACCGTGTCGCGCCTCAACGCAATGTGCGCGATTGAGCGGGTAGGCCAGGCCGCTGTAGACGATCTCGCCTGAATTCTAGAGAAGCCGCCAGAGGACCCAGATGACCGGCAGTAGCAAGAGCGCCGCCATCAACCAGGCCGTGGCACCAACCGTCGCCTTTCGCTGAGGAAACTCATATTCGCAGTACGGGCACGTCTCCGGGTCACCTGGATAACCCTCGACCTCGAAGCCACAACTTGGGCACTCGAAGCTTGCGTTATTGGGGATGGGGATCGGCACGAGAGCAAACTTCTACTGGAGTATAGGGAGTTCGAGCAGTGCCTCGCCGTCACCCGATGCCGTGTCGCCAACGGCGTGAATCCACCCACCGGCGAGGACATCATCGCCGTCGTAGAGAACCACCGACTGTCCTGGAGTGATGGCGGCGCGTGCTTCCCCGAAAACGATTCGGAGTTCATCCTCCCCTGTCTGCAGCGCAAGCGCCGGTGCCCCGCCGTCCTTGTATCGGATCTGAGCGATCACCTCCCGCTCGTCGAGAAGATGGGCAGCTCCAACGAAATTGAGCTGTCGCGCGGCGAGAGCAGAGCGGAACAGTTCTTCGCGCGGACCGACGGTGATGCGGTTCGTCGCCGGGTCGATGTGGGTGACGTAGACCGGCTCACCAAGAGCCAGGTTCAGGCCTCGCCGCTGCCCGATCGTGTAGAACGGATAACCCTCGTGAAGGCCGACAACGGACCCGTCGGCCAGGACGAACTCACCGCCGGACACCCGGTCCTCCAGCCCGTCGACCTTGCGCTTGAGGAAGCCGCGGTAGTCGTCGTCCGGGATGAAGCAGATTTCGTACGAGTCCGGCTTGTCGGCCACGCTAAGTAGCCCCATCTCGGCGGCCATCTCGCGAATTTGCGGCTTGGTGAACTCACCAAGGGGGAAGATCGATCGGGCTAGGTGCTCCTGTGGTAGCCCCCATAGCGCGTAGCTCTGGTCCTTGACGCCGTCGATGCCCCGCGACACGACGAAGCGTCCGCTCGCTTCATCCTTCCGAACGCGCGCGTAGTGCCCCGTCGCGATGAAATCGCAATCCAGATCGTCGGCACGTCGCAGCAGAGCGTCCCACTTGATGTGCGTGTTGCACAGCACGCAGGGGTTCGGTGTGCGCCCGGCGAGGTACTCCGAAGTGAACCGGTCGATCACCCAGCCCCCGAACTCCTCGCGAATGTCCACAACGAAGTGGGGGAAGTCCATCTTGATGGCGACGCTGCGCGCGTCGTTCATCGACTCCAGCGTACAGCACCCGACCACTTTCTGCCCCGGATCGCGAACGCCCGTTGCTGCGTGGTCCCACGTCTTCATCGTAATGCCCACGACCTCGTAACCCCGCTGCTTGAGCAGCGCGGCGGTCACGGAGGAGTCCACTCCTCCGCTCATCGCTACGAGCACCCGGCCGGTGGTGGACATGTCAGGGTAGATGTTCAGTAATCCAATCCCCGGTACCGACGTCATGGCGTCCGGTTCGGGGATTGGGGGAAAGTTCGCTTGTGGGCGCTGTGTCGGAAAGCGTTAGTTGCTGCCACACTTTTCCCGTGCTGGAAATGCCTTACGGTTCGACGACGCGGCGCCAGATTATCGACTCCCCGAATGCCCCCGCGGCCATCGGGCCCTACAGCCAGGCCATTCTCGCCGGCAACACGCTCTACTGTTCTGGGCAGATTGCCTTCATTCCTGAGACTGGAGAACTCCTCCAGGGTGATATCGAGGAAGAGACGATCCAGACGCTGGAGAACCTCGGCGCAGTTTTGAAAGGCGCCGGAATGAGCTACGAGAACGTGGTCTCGTGCACGATTTACTTCGCGGACATCAACGACTACGCGCAGGTGAACGAGGTCTACTCGCGGTATTTCAACGAGTCGCCACCGGCACGTGCCGCGGTCGAAGTCTCAGCTCTGCCGCGCGGCGCCCGAATCGAGATCACCTGCGTGGCGGTTCGCTGATCATGCCTCGACCTCGATGATCACGTCGAAGCTGATCTCGAGCCGGTACTCCTGGTTCAAGATGTTGCCTGCCACCGGCTGAACCCGGAGTTCACCGCCGAAGGCTCCGTTCGCCACGACTGAGCCGAGGTTGACCGAAGCGATCGATAGCGGAGCCGTATCGGCGTTGCCGGAAAAACCAGTACCGGACACGAGGAGCGCGCCCGTCGATCCGCCCTGGCGCGCACGGACCTGAACCTCGGCGAAGTGGCCGATCCCAGCCGTCAGCGGCCGCGCGACGCGGAGCTCGGCGGAGCCCGAACGGATGCGAGCGCCGATGACGTCCGAGGGGCTGAAGCCGCGCTGCTGGATATAACCCGTCAGGTCGACCTGGTTGTTCGACAGCACGGTGTTCAGGGATGCGGTATCCAACTCATTACCCTGGAAGACGAAGTCAAGCGTGACCCGCCGCTCGGGCAATTCGAATCCGCCCACCTGGACAGCGTCACAGGATGCCAGGTACACGGAGAGTCCGAGAAAGAGGGCGGCAACGAGCGACGTCCTACGCAAAGTCTGAAGCTTCATCGGTTCGACGTTCGGTTTGACTCTAGTAATCCGCATGCGCTAACTGGAAACGCGTAGCTGATGATCAGAGACGGATGACCGACTCTACGACATAACCCGCGGGAAGCTGTTCCCGACCATGTAGGGCCTCCAGTTCGATCAGGAACGAAAAACCCGCCACCTCGCCGCCTAGCCGCTCCACCAGCCGCGCGGTGGCGGCGGCAGTCCCTCCGGTCGCGATGACGTCATCGTGGATCAGTACACGCATCCCCGCAGATACAGCATCAGCGTGAAGTTCGACAGCATCGGAGCCATATTCGAGCGAGTACTCCTCGCGGAGCGTCTCGGCCGGAAGCTTACCGGGCTTCCTGGCCATCGCGAACCCGGCCCCGAGTCGCTCTGACATCATCGCGCCGAACAAGAATCCCCGCGATTCGATGCCAATGACCAGATCGACACGCCGCTCGCGCCAGGGTGTCAGCAGAAGATCCAGCGCGTGAGTGAGAAGATCGGGCTCGGCCAGCAGGGTCGAGATGTCCCTGAACGCGATGCCGGGCTCCGGGAAGTCCGGGACGGTTCGCAGGGAGCGCAGCAGTCGGTCGGGCACGGGCAAGCAGAATGCGTAGCCTCAAATTACCCGAACCAGCTGCGCTCAGTTGGAGGCTACACCGAGGCCTCGCTCATACTGGCGCTTGTACTCCTCGATCGCGCGGAAAATGGACTCGGCTATCACTTCCTGACCCCGAGCACTGCCCAGGAATCGCGCCTCCTCTCGATTGGTGAGGAAGCCCGTCTCGATGAGGACCGCCGGCATCGACGCCCGCCAGAGGACCAGGAACCCTGCCTGTTTGACACCACGGCTCTGCCGGTTGGCCCGCGATTGGAACTGATTCTCAATCAGAGCGGACAGTTGCTCGCTGCTTCGCTGGTACGTGCTCTGCGCCATCGTCTGCATGATCAGCGCAGCGTCGTCCATGCCGCTGTAAAGCGATGGGTCGCTCTCGAGGGCAATCACCGCGTTCTCGCGCTCCATGACCCGGCGCGCGCTTTCGGTACGGTGTACGCCGAGGAAGTACGTCTCGGTGCCGTGGGCATGCTGGTTCGATGCGGAGTTGGCGTGGATAGAGACGAACAGCTTGCCACATGACTGATTTGCGATCCGTCCGCGCTCAGCGAGCTCGACGAATCGATCGTCGCGACGGGTGTAAACGACGCGGATTCCGAGATTCTCTTGCACCATCCGGCCGAGACGCTGGGCAATCGCCAGATTGACGTCACTCTCGCGGACGCCGTGTGCCACCGCGCCGGGATCGCGACCGCCGTGACCAGCATCGATCACAATGCAGTCAAGCTTCCAATGCTCGCGGCTCGCCGCGTCTGGCGCTCCATTGCCGGTTGACGCCGATGCGACCGGCGTGCCACCTGCGCGCGGCTGAGCCGCCACGACGGGCCGTGGTGAGTAGGTGAGGGGAAGGAGCAGATCGTCCGAGTCGCGGTCCGGATAGGGCTGACGCTCGTAGAACACGCCTGGCTCGACGTCGAACGTCACAATCGTACGGTCTGAGGCACTGCTGAGTTGGTATCCACGCACCGGCTGGCGTGCGTCGTCACGGCGAGCACTCGATGCTACCTCGGTCTGGAAAAGGGTTAGTTGCAAGCGGCCGTCCGAAACCTCCTCCACACGGTAGGCGGGAATGGGGCCCGAGGAATGCATCCGCACGACCAGTCCACGACCATCCCCCCGCTCTGCGAAGGAGACCCGCGTCACCGCTGCCCTCGAAGATGACGAGGTCACTGCGGGTGGCGCAGCAGGCTCGTGAATCCGCTGAGACTCACGCTCGCGAATCCGCTCCTCCAAACGATCCTGGGCCGCCGGCGACGCACTCGTCGTGGCGACAGGATCTGCGTGCTCGTCCTCACCTTCAGTGATCCTGTCAGCGCCTGCCTGCGCTCGCTCGTCGGTCCGGGAAGCGGTGGCCGGTTCAGCCGGGCGCTCGCCGTTGGCGTCCTGCCCCTGACTCGCTTTCGGGGCGCCCCATCCACCGTGCGTGCTTCCGGGGACCGCCGCACCTGAAAGGGGATTGTTCATCGCGCATCCTAGAATTGCCGCGAAGAACACGAGCAGGGCTGAGATCTGGAGTGCCTTGGCGGACATGTGGATCACTGCGCGGGACAGGCGGAAAGGGAAGGAGTACGCCGGCTGGCGAGGTGGACGACGTGACCATCGTCCAAGACCGTGCCGCACCGTGTGGTGCTCACATCTGGTTCGGTGGTTTACGATTTCGGCTCGGAAACCGACGTTTACGTACCTGCACCCCTGATTAAGCCGTCATCGCTTGGAAGCGTGAGCGGTCGGAACGTAATGCCCAGGTGCAAATTCGTCCCTCGGTTCGAGTCCGGAATGATACGCAAAGCCCGCTTTCCGGACCACATGGCGCCGAAAAGCGGGCTCCGACGTAGCGATTGCTACCTAAGGCTACGGCGCTACCAATCCAGAGAGTCGCGATCGCCAGACAGCTCCCGCAGGCGGCGCTCGATGATGTCCTCGCGATTACGCTCCCGCGCCAGGCGTTCCTCATCGATATCGCGGGCCTCCTCGAGAAGCTGCTGCTGGCGCTCGCGGAGGAGTTGTGCGCGCTCCTGACGAGCGTCCTGGTGCTTGCCAAAGGCGTCGATGACAGCCTGCCGCAACTCGACACGGAGACGATTAGCCTCGCGATCATTTCCGTCGCGCTCTGCACGTCGCAACTGCGACGCCAGATCTCGCGTCCGGCGCTCCGCCTCGGCGACCTCTCGGCGAAGCTCGCCCGACACCTCGCGCTCAATCCGAACCCGAGGCAGGTTGATTTGCTCGAGGCCGTCACGAACCTGGCCCGGA
>JBJHBB010000061.1:0-2481 GCA_050485265.1 Rhodothermales bacterium
CCAAAATCGTTGCCCCACTCGAACGCGGCGGCCGACTTCTTCCACTTGGGGAGGTTTCGGAGACTCTCCTCGATGTCCTCGAGGCGCTGGTTTATCTCGATCTCGCGCGCATCGATGCGCCGCTTCTCGCCTTTCTTGGCCTGGCCGTATCGCGCCCGGTTGGAGTCGCGCTCCTCCGCAAGTGTGGCCTGCTCCTCATTCAGCGACTCAATCTCAGCTTGCAGCATTCTCTGCGACTCATCCCCACGGATGATGTCGACCGCCTCCGAATAGCTGAGTCTGGGGAAACCGCCCTCAACCGTCTTTTCAAGGACTGACGTGTCTCTCTCAAGGACTTCAAGTTCCGCAGTGCAATCGGCAAGCACATCACCGACCATCCGAACGACCAGCTCCTCAGCCACCTCGATGTTCATGTCAAGGTCATAGAAGGCCATTTCGGGCTCGATCATCCAGAACTCTGTCAGGTGTCGCCGGGTCTTGGACTTCTCGGCCCGGAAGGTCGGGCCGAAGGTGTAGATCTTCCCGAACGCCATCGCGAGTGCCTCACCGTAAAGCTGCCCGCTCTGGGTGAGGTAGGCCGGCTCACCGAAGTAGTCGAGTTCGAACAGCGTCGACGTGCCCTCGACGGCATTGCCGGTCAGAATGGGCGCATCCATCTGCAGGTAGCCGTCCTCCTGGAAGTAGGCATGCATGCTCTGGATGATGCGATTGCGAATCCGCATGATGGCCCACTGGCGACGGCTGCGCAGCCACAAATGGCGGTGGTTCATCAGGAACTCGATGCCGTGCGCTTTCGGGGTGATGGGGTACTCCCCGGCGGCACTCAGAAGCCGAAATACACTCGCCTGAACCTCGACGCCGCCTGTCTGGCGGTCATCGGCCACGACGGTGCCCGTGATCTCGATGGCGCTCTCCTGGGACGCTTCCGACGCCAGTGCGAACGCATCGGCGCCCACCTGGTCCTCATTCACCACGCACTGGACGATACCCGTGCCGTCGCGGAGGACGACGAACAGGAGACCTTTCGACCCCCGCCGATTGTAAACCCAACCCTTGAGCGTGACCTCCTCACCGACATGGTTCTTGAGTCGCTCGACGTACGTCCAGGGTTCGGTCATGGGGTGGCAGAATCGGTTGGGGCGCCGAAGTTACCGAGTGCCGCCCCGACGTCGCGGCCTTCGCTCATTCGGATTCGATGAGTCGCATGACGCGATCTCGCAAGACGGCGCCCTCCCTGATGAACTCCATCCCCGCATCACCCGCGGCGATCACCGTGGACGGGCGACCGGCCAGTTTCCGCCCTGCGTTGAGCACCAGATCAACCTCCTCGGCGATTCCGGGATCGATCTCGGTGAAGTGGTCTGGTGGCGGCTGTTCCGACCGATTGGCAGATGTTGAGAGGAGCGCGCCCCCGGAGGCAGCCGCTAGATGCCGGGCGATCACATCGCTGGTCCGCCGAATGGCGATCGTACCCTCGGCCGTCACCAGCGGCGCCGGAGCCTCCTCAGACGCCTCGAAGACCATGGTGATGGCCAGCGGAGGTTCGATGGACATCAGCGGTCCGAAGGCGTTTGGCACCGTGAGAAGCCATGGAAGGACGCGGTGCCACTCGTGAGTGACGGCCAGCATCGGGCGGTCGCTGTCCCGACCCTTGATCTGCCGAACGCGAGCGACCGCGCTCTCTGCCGACGGATCGCAGCCGATGCCGTAGACGGTCTCTGTCGGATAAACCACGACCCCACCGCGCCGTATGATTTCGACGGCGCGAGCCAGTCCCTCTGCGTCCGCGTTTGCAATCTTCTTGGACATAGGTGCGGTGGCAAGCCATCGTGAAGGTAGTCGATTCGACCGAATCCTCGCGGAGGGTGGTTTATCTTTCATCGAGCGCTCCGACGCGCGGCCTGCCGCGGGATCACGTCCGGCCCCTACCCGTCGATGTACGCTCCACCGTTCAGTTTGCCCTTCTTTAGCGACTACGCATGACCGCCCCGGACTCGCTGCGCCAGAACCTCGCCGACCTTGGCCTGACACGCACCGAAACGCTCTACTACAACCTTTCGCCCGCTCGACTCTACGAGATCGCACTGCGAAGAGGCGAGGGTCGGCTCGCCGCCAGGGGACCGCTGGTGACCCGGACGGATCCCCACACGGGTCGCAGCCCCAAGGACCGCTTCGTGGTTCGCGAGTCCGGCTCCGAGGATCAGGTTGGTTGGGGCAAGACCAACGTGCCGATCAGCGAGGAGACGTTCGAGCGGCTCCTCAAGAAGATGACGACCTACAGCGCCGGGCGCGACCTGTTCGTCCGGGACTGCTTTGCGGGAGCGGACGAGCGCTACCGCCTCCCGGTGCGCGTAATTACCGAGTATGCCTGGCACTCGATCTTCGCCTACAACATGTTCCTCCGCTCGGATCGGCGGGAGTTGGAGGACTTCGTGCCGGGCTTCACGGTCATCGATCTGCCTGGCTTCAAGGCTGTCGGCG
>JBJHBB010000061.1:2491-8392 GCA_050485265.1 Rhodothermales bacterium
AAGGAGCTCAACTCGAGCACCTTCATCCTGGTGCATCTCTCGCGCCGGCTCGTGCTCATCGGTGGGACGCAGTACGCTGGGGAAATCAAGAAGTCGATCTTCTCGGCGCTGAACTACCTCCTCCCCGACCAGGACGTCTTTCCGATGCACTGCTCGGCCAACATGAGTCCGAGCGATCCCAGCGACGTCGCCGTTTTCTTCGGCCTGTCCGGTACCGGCAAAACCACGTTGTCTGCCGACCCCGATCGCATCCTGATCGGTGATGACGAGCACGGCTGGAGCGACCGCGGGATTTTCAACTTCGAGGGCGGTTGCTACGCGAAGGCCATCAAGCTCTCTCCCGACACCGAACCCGAGATCTACGCAACCACGCGCGAGTTTGGGACCATCGCGGAGAACGTCATCCTGAATGAAGACCGCGACATGGACTTCGATGACGCTACCATCACCGAGAACACGCGCCTTTCCTACCCGCTCTACCTGATCCCCAACGCAAGCGAAGAGGGCACGGCCGCCCATCCGCGTACGGTGATCATGCTCACGGCCGACGCCTATGGAATCCTTCCGCCAATCGCGCGCCTGACGCCCGAGCAGGCGATGTACCACTTCCTGAGTGGCTACACGGCCAAGGTGGCCGGAACGGAGCGTGGCATCACCGAGCCCGTGGCGACCTTCAGTGCGTGCTGCGGCGAACCGTTCCAGATCCGGCCGCCGACCGATTACGCCGAATTGCTCGGTGACAAGATGCGCAAGCACGGTGTGGAGTGCTTCCTGGTGAACACCGGGTGGACAGGTGGACCATACGGGGTCGGCAAGCGCATGAAGCTGCCCTACACGCGCGCGATGATCAGCGCGGCACTCTCTGGTGAGCTACACGACGCTGAGACGTTCAGCGAGCCCTTCTTCGGTCTCGAGATTCCCAAGCACATTCCGGGAGTGCCGGACGAAATCCTGAACCCCCGCGACACCTGGGAGGACAAGGAGTCCTACGACACGAAGGCCCGAGAGCTCGCCCAGATGTTCACGCGCAACTTCGAGCGCTACAGCGATGGGGCCTCGGCAGAGATCGCCGCAGCGGGGCCGCCGGTGGAGGTGGAGGCCTAGAACCAGGCCCGCTATCCAGTCGTCTGTAGAATCGCTTCCACCGAGCGGCGCGCCAGACCCAGCGTGAAGTCGCGATTCCGTCGCAGGTGCTGCTGCGACGGGCCTCGGAGCAGCGCGTCGGGATTGTCGGCCTCGGTGAGGTCCCCGGACACGACGAAAACCACGTTCTGGAGCTGCACGGCCAGATTGCTCTCGGCCACCACGACCTCGCCGATGTGTGGTCGGACCGTGGGCCGGACCGTCGCGTCGTAGAGGGCGCGATCGCCAATCCCACCGATCGCTTCGTAGTTCACCGACTGTAGCGCATCCTCTCGCAGCAACGCGTCACGCCGCATCGCCTCGGCCTCGGAATCGCTCAACGTTCCCGCCGAAGCCTGATCCTCGACGAACGCGAGCGTCTGCTCCGTCACCTGGGCGGCCTCCTCGGCGGTAAGTGCTCGGAAGGTCTCCCGGAAAAAAGCAGAGGCCTCGTCATCCGTCTCGAACACGTACAGGGGGCCAAAGCTTGCCGCGCCGCCCTGCCAGATGTACGCGCAGCCAACGGGAATCTGCGACTGCACCAGTTCACCCTCCGGGACGTTTGCCTGGGCCGCCACCATCCCCGGTGAGAGCAGCTCACACGGGTTGATGTGCGTCTAGGGAGGCTGGCTTCCTGGGGCCGTCGCGACGGTCGGCTCGGCCTGACGTTCAGCCTCACATCCAAGAAGGACTATAACGAACAGTAGAGAGAACGCGGTCCGAGCCATACGTACGAATGGTCGATGGATCAGGCGACGACCCGCTCGAGCACGCGTGCACGCGCAAAGGGGGTCGTTCGCTCGGAGACGAAACGCAGTGAGTCAGGGTCGTAGCGCCGCTCCTCGACACTGAAGCGATCCGGCCACACGCAGATCTGATTGTAGAAGTTGACCATGCGGTTGCTGCCTCGCCCGCGGCTGGAGGTGGCCGTCCCGGCACTTGCCACAACGATGCGGTGACCCTCCTCGATGTCGACGTCGATCTTAGCCACGTGGCTCAGGTGGAGGTGTCCGCACAGCACCATCTCGACATCGCTGCGGGCAGCACGGCGAAGTGCTCTACGTGCACCGCGCGCCACGTCATGCGGCCCTACGGCCTTCATGCGGGTAAGCTGGTGATGTACCGTCAGGATGCGGAATGAGTCATCACTCTGTGCCCCGAAGAAGCCCGTCATCCGGTGCAGGTGCTCCTGGCGGATCCGCCCACCCGCGATCGACAGGCCATGGCTGGAGTCTAGCCCAAACACGGCGAGGGTGTGGTCGGCGCGGGATAAGCTGAACGAGGGAGTTGGCTCGTCACTGATGTACTTGCGAAACGGGCCGCCGTGGTCCGTGAGCCGGTCGACCGGCCGCCACCAGGGGGGAACGTCGTGGTTTCCGGGAACGACAAGGACCGGCGAGGTGAAAGCATTGATCATGTCCACGGCCGGCCGAAACTCACGATCCCTGGCTCGCTGGGTGATGTCCCCGGAGATGACGATGAGGTCAAAATCTCCTGCGTTGATCTCGTCGACGATGGCGGGCACCACGCCCGGATAGCTAATCTTCCCGAAGTGGATGTCGGAAAGATGTGCGACCGTGAAGAGCGGCGCGTCGGACGGCATGTTCCCGTTGGATTCGGGGCTCACGGGCTGACGTTAGGTGGATGAACCGGCTTGATCGGCGTTGCTACGCAGCCGGGTTGTCCACCGTTCTCATCGCGAATGGCCTAGAGCAACATCCGAGCAGGCTCCTCGATGAATCCACGGAGATCCTCGAGGAAGCGCGCTCCGGTCGCACCATCGACTACACGGTGATCGCACGACAACGTGACCTTCATGCGCTTCCCGGGGACGACTGCGCCGTCAACCACAACAGGCACATCTCTGATCGCGCCAATCGCCAGGATGCAGGCATTGGGGGGATTGATGATCGCGGTGAACTCCTCGATACCGAACATCCCCAGATTGCTGGTCGTGAAGGTCGAGCCCTCCCAGTCGGCGGGCTGAAGCTTACGATCACGTGCGCCCTCAGCCAGTTCGCGCGTCTCGGATGCGATCTGTACCAGGCCCTTCTGGTCGACATGGCGGATGACCGGCGTTAGCAGGCCTTCATCGACGGCGACCGCCACGGCCACGTGAATGTCGCCGTGGAGCCTGATCTCGCCCTCGCTCTCGAGGTACGAACTGTTGACCCACGGATTCAGCCGCAACGCCGACGCACAGGCCTTGGTGATGAAATCGTTCACCGAGACCTTGGGGCGGCCGGTCTTGTCCGTGTCGGCGTTCAGCCGAGCACGCGTCTCAACCAACTGCGCGACATCCAGATCGACGGTGAGGTAGAAATGCGGAGCGGTGAACTTGCTCTCTGCGAGACGGCGCGCGATCGTGCGCCTCATCTGGGAGATGTTGACCGACTCGGAGCCGGCATCGGGCACCGAGGGGGCCGGGCGGCTCGGCGCCTTCGGACGCTCGGGGGCACGCTCGCGGCGCTCGGTCGGACGAGAGACACGTTCACCTTTGCCCTCAAGGGCGGCCTCCACGTCTCGCTTGATGATCCTGCCGTCAGGGCCGGAACCACGCAGTCCGGAGAGGTCGATCCCTCGTTCGCCGGCCATTCTGCGCGCTAGCGGACTTGCCTTGACCCGGCCGTCGTCTTGCGGCACCTCGGCGATTTCAGGAGCGTGTCCGGCTCGGCCATCACCTTTAGGGGCTGCTGCTTCAGGCGCTTCCTCTTCCTCCTTGGCCTCGGGTGCCTGCTCAGGCTCGGCTTCCTTCGCCTCTGTCGTCTCGCCGGCACCGTCATACTGAGAGAGGATATCCGAGATGTCCTCTCCTTCATCACCCAGGACGGCGATCAATCCCCCGATCGGCACGCTTGAACCGGCCTCAACGACGCGCTTGAGCAGGACGCCGTCGTCGTAAACCTCGAGGTCCATCGTGGCCTTGTCGGTTTCGACCTGTGCGACGACATCGCCGGCGCTGACGGTGTCACCCTCATCGGCAAGCCACGCGACGAGGACTCCTTCCTCCATCGTGTCGCTCATTTTCGGCATTTCGACGGCTATGGCCATTGGGGTGCGTCGGAGTGGAGTATGCGGGAAGTCAGGGAATCGGCGTCGCGGTATGCCGCGGCCGCTCATGGCACGGGGTCAGGAATTAACGTAGAGCACTTTCTTTGCGGCGTCGAGGGTCTCATCAACGGTGGGCATCCACGCCTCCATCAAGTTCTTTGCGTACGGCGCGGGAGTGTCCTTCGCGGTGACGCGCACGACGGGAGCGTCGAGGTAGTCAAAGCACGCCTCCTGGATCTGGAAGGCGACCTCGCTAGCGATGCCGCCGAACGGCTGGCTTTCGTCGACGATCACCAGACGGTTCGTCTGCCTGACCGAATCCTTCACCGCCTCGATGGGGAACGGGTAGATGGTTCGAGGATCGATAACCGTAGCCTCGTAGCCCTGCTTGGAAAGCTCCTCGGCGGCCTCCATGGCCAGCCAGTAACTTTTCGAATGCGCGACGATCGTGACGTCGTCGCCCTCACGAGCGATGCGCGGCTCACCGATGGGGATCAGGTACTCCTCTTCGTCCGAGACCTCGCCCTTGAGCCCGAACATCAGCTCGGACTCTAGAAAAAGCACGGGGTCGTCGTCGCGGATGGCGCTCTTCAGCAATCCCTTCGCGTCGTCCGGGTTCGACGGAGCGATGATCTTGAGGCCCGGCACGTTGGCGTAGAGAGGCTCGACCGAGTTCGAGTGGGTGGCGCCGAGCTGGCCTGCCGCTCCGTTACCACCGCGGAATACGATCGGAATGGAGATCTGGCCTCCACTCATGTAGCGAATCTTGGCCGCGTTGGAGATGATCTGGTCAAAGGCCACAAACGAGAAGTTCCACGTCATGAACTCGATGATCGGCCTCAGCCCGAGCATCGCCGCCCCGATACCGAGGCCGGCAAAGCCGTTCTCAGAGATGGGCGTGTCGATGATTCGATCGGAGCCAAACCTTTCGAGCATGCCCTCGGACACCTTGTAGGCGCCGTCGTACTCGGCGACCTCCTCCCCCATCAGGAAGACGCGGTCGTCGCGCTCCATCTCTTCGGTCATGGCGGCGCGGAGCGCCTCGCGGAATTGGAGATTGGCCATTGTCAGGACATGCAGGGGTGAGGAAATAGAGGCCCGGGCGGGAGTCGTCAGTTGCTGCCGTGTCGCCTTAGCGTTTCCTCCTTTGTCAAAAACGGGAAGTCCTCCTGGACGTAGACATCTTCGTACATCGTTTCGATATCCGGATACTCGCTCTCTTCTGAGTACTTCACGGAGTCCATTACGTCCTCTTTCACTTTCTCATCAATCTTGTCGAGGTCCTCGTTCGAGGCGAGTTTCTTGTCCAGGATGTATGCTTTCACACGAAGGATTGGATCCTCGTTCTTCTTCTCCTCCAGCTCTTCCTTGGTCCGGTATTTCTGCGGATCCGACATGGAATGTCCCCGGTATCGATATGTGCGAATTTCTACAAACCAGGGCATGTTGTCTTCCCTGACCGCATCCACAATCTTTTTCATCTCTTCATAGACCGTCAATACATCCATGCCGTTTATGACCGCCTTCTTCATTCCATATGCATCCGCCCGATCGACAATTTCACCCACACTGTGCCGCCGGACTGATGTTCCCATGGCATACCCATTGTTCTCTACGATATAAACACACGGCAGCTTCCAAAGCTGGCACATATTCATCGATTCATGCAGAACCCCCTGATGGACCGCGCCGTCCCCGAGATAGCAGCATGTGACCCGGCCATTATCC
>JBJHBB010000062.1:0-7459 GCA_050485265.1 Rhodothermales bacterium
GAGGAGGTCGGTCGGGTTGACGTACGACGAGTCAACGATGGGGCGGTCGGGGTTCTGGCGAGCGAAGGCCACCACGCGGTTTCTGTCGGTAGCCATCCGTCTGGCCCGCTCATCCTCCCCATACGTGAGCTCCATGTAGACGTGGGTGAGGTACGTTGCGAATCCCTCTGAGAGCCACAGGTGCGGCCAGTCGCGCTCGGTGACGTCGTTTCCAAACCACTGGTGGGCGATTTCGTGCGCGAGGAGACCCTCGATCTCACCGGTGCCGGTGACGCGTGCCTCGTCGTAAAAAATGGCGCCGGCGTTCTCCATCCCCCCGTACCGTGTGGTCGACTGGACGTTGGCCAGCTTGGAAAAGGGATACGGTCCCAGCATCGACTCGAATACCTGCAGCACGCGTTCGGCGCGCGCAAAGTGGCTGAAGCCCGCCTCGCGGTCCTCGGGGTAAACCCAACTCTCGACCGGGATGCCGCCGACGCGGGCCGGCACGTCCACGGCGAAGGCCGCCGCCCCGATCACGGCCACCTTCATCGGTAGGGGGGCATCGGCCGTATAGCGCGTCAGTCGAGTGCCGTCTCCCAGGTCGGAGTCTTCGCGCAAAGTCCCGTTCGCGACCACTCGGTAAGGTGCAGGTGCCGTCACCGTCCAGTCTATGAGAGCCTTGGAGGATGGGTGATCGACGCTGGGCAACCAGTGGCGAGCGCGATTCGGCCAGTTGTCTCCGAAAAAGGTGCGCCGGCCGTGCCGGTTCTCCCCGACGATCAGACCGTCAACCGGGACCCCCCTATAGGTGATCTCGAAAACGCCGAGATCGCCCGGATCCGGCGAGCCGCCAAGCGAGACTTCGAGTCGATCGCCTCGGTGTCGAAATGGCATGACCTTGCCGTCGCCGATCACCGAGCTAACCGACATCCCTCCCCGCTCGGTGGATGCCACCAGATCGAGAGGCAGGACCGTGAGCGTATCAGAGGTGAAGCGCACGTCGATCGTGGCGACGCCCTCGATTCGGTCGGTCGTGTCGCTGAGTGCGATTTCGAAGTGGTAGCGTTCGACCTCGATGCCGGGCCGGTAGCCTTCGACCGGCAGCGGCGCCTGTGCTGCAGGCTGTGCCGAACCAGAACTAGCACAGAGCAGCAAACCAAGTGATAGGACGAAGAGTCGCACGAGCTCGCGTTGCATCGATTCGAGGTGAAACGGGAGTGGGGGTGGGGTGGGGCGGGTTGCGGAGGCACGGTGGTGGCCGTATCTCTCGTTCAGAATACCGCATGCCCCGCATCCTGTGACGCGCCCGCATCGGGTGCCCCGAGCGAGTATGACCGAGCCCAATCCCGAGAGACGTCGATTCCCTGTTGTACGCGTCGTCGTGATCGCCATCGTCGCCGTCATCCTGTACATGGCTATCGCGCATGCGGTAGATCCTTACGACGACCGCGGCATCGTGGCCATTCCACACGGTGATCACAACCACTACGTCCCGCGTGACCGTGATCCGGAGGTCCCGATCTCAAACTTCCCCACGATCCCGCCAGGGCCGGACGAGCGCCTCACACCGGACGGGCGGATCGTCCCGCTCAACCCCTGAGGCCCGGCCGAGTATTTTGGCGCACACCTTTCTGAACAATCATGCGCCTTCTGCTCGTCCTCTTTGTAAGTATCACGCTCTGCTTCACAACGGCTGCGTCAGACCCACCTGAGGAGGCTGGTCCTGTCGCGATCGTGATTCACGGCGGTGCGGGCGTTATCACGCCCGAAGGCATGACCGCCGAGATGGAGACGGCTTATCGTGAGGCGCTCGAAGCCGCGCTGAGAGCGGGACACGAGGTGCTGGTGGAAGGCGGCTCCGCGCTGGACGCCGTCGTCGCCTCCGTGACCCTCATGGAGGACTCGGAGCTTTTCAACGCGGGCAAAGGCGCCGTGCTCACCAACGAGGGTCGCGCGGAACTGGATGCGTCCATCATGAATGGTGACGGTCGCGATGCCGGCGCAGTGGCAGGTGTGACGACGATCAAGAACCCGATCCTGGCCGCTCGGCTCGTCATGGAGTCCTCACCCCACGTGATGATGGCCGGGGGCGGCGCGGAGACCTTTGCCGAGGAGCACGGTCTCGAGACCGTAGACAACGACTATTTCTTGACGGATCGCCGCCGCGAGGCCCTTCGCAGAGCGCTCGAACGCGACGAGTTCGGTTCACTCGCGCCAAGCCTGCAAGACCGCATGGGTACTGTCGGCGCAGTCGCGCTGGACGCGGCCGGCAATATCGCGGCCGCCACGTCCACGGGGGGAATGACGAACAAGCGCTACGGTCGCATTGGCGATAGCCCCATCATCGGTGCCGGCACGTATGCCCAGAATGACGTTTGCGGAGTCTCCGCGACGGGCCACGGTGAGTTCTTCATTCGACTCGCGGTCGCGCACTCCGTCTGTGTACGCAGCGCTCTACTTGGCGAGAGCATCGCCGACGCTGCGGCCGCGGTCATCCACGGCGATCTCACGGGTCTTGGCGGGACGGGCGGCGTCATCGCCCTAGACGGGGAAGGCAACATCACCATGCCGTTCAACACCCCCGGCATGTACAGGGGGTACGTCGACGCCTCCGGCGAGCTGGTCGTTGAGATTTACGGTGACTAGCAATACGACAGACGGCCCCGCCGGGACAACCGGCGAGGCCGCGCGCTCGGGTTTCCGTCGGATCAGTCGAGGGTTAGCGTGTAGCGTCCCTCGTTGCCGGTGAACAGGCTGGTGGCGTGGATCACGTACTGGCCGTCCTTCGGAAGTCGGTACTCGATCAGGGAATTTGTGCCGTCGTCCGGCGCGTCGTCATTGGCGGCCAGCTCGACAAACTGTCCACCGTCATAGTAGCCGAGAATCAGGAAGGCGTCGAAGTCGTCTGAGCGAAGGCGGATGTAGACGTCCTGTCCGCCTGAGCCCTGGAAGGTCCATTCCTGCCCCGGGGTCCCGCGCATGAGCGTGGCGTCATCCAGGGAAAGATGCCCGGTGGCCGGCTGTCCGAACTCTATCGCTTGCGATAGAATCGGCGTGGGGACATACTCCTGCACGCTCATCACGTAGCGCCCGCTCGCGTCCTCACCGAACGAGCGAGCCCGGATCGCATAAGTCCCGCTTCGCTCTACGTGCGCCACGAGTCGGGCGTTGTAGCCTTCACCGCCGTCGTCGTTGTAGTCGAGGATGTAGGTCATCTCGCCATTCTCGAAGGGCCCGAACTCCAGGTAAGAGTCGAGGTCGTCGGAGTCCATGGTGACCAGGATGGTCTGACCGCCGTCGAGTTCGATGGTGTACAGGTCATGCGGCACCATCCAGTCGCCATCGGTGAGATGAATCGAGCTCCCGTCGCTCAGGTTGCCCGTGCGAGTCTCACCCAGCGAGACGGAAGTCGGAGTAGGCGGGGGAGGCGCTTCGAGCTCGGCGAGGGATAGAGTGTAGCGACCCGTCTCACCAGAACCGAACGAGTGAGCGAGTAGCAGGTAGGTGCCGCTGTCGGGCACCCGGAATCGGAGGCGCGCATCGGTCCCGTCACCTCCGTCGTCGTCGCTCGCAAGGGGTTCTGTGATGGCCCCGGAAACGCGCATCAGCGTCAGGTATGCGTCGAAGTCACTGGAGCGTAGGTCGGCCACGTAGCGAGTGCCCGCCTCTGCCTGAATGCGGTAGGCGCTGAAATAGCCATGATTCAGGAGCGTGGCTCCGCCGGCCTCGAGCGAGCCGGACACGTTCTGGCCCACCGTCAGCGAGGGAAACGCGTCGAGGTGAGACTGCCCGAGCGCCGGGCCAGCGGCCAGTGCGACCGCAAGTGTTAACGCAGCAAGGATTCGTTGCATGGGGATGATGTTGGCGTGGTGAGGGCGGTGGGGGCGCGTCGCGGAGCACCGTGCTCATATTACGGTGAACGTTTGCTCGGAAGTCTTTATCATGGCCGTCCTAGGGCACGCGATTCTTCCCCACCGGCCATCATCTGTGGTTGCATTTTGCGCGGCACTTCTCCCGGGCGTTAGGCTCTGGCGATGAGGTTCCCATTAACCGCAGGTTAAGCGGTGGTGGGCGGGTCCCCGAGCCCTCGTCAGACGCGTATGTTTCGCCGCGCTGGGGCGGTAACGCTGCCCGGCTGGCATCGAGTCACGCTATGTCCGTCACCACCTTCAATAGATGATCGCACTGCTACCCGCGGCCGCCCGAGGGCGATGCTTCCGGATCGCCTTCGCGCTTTTGCTTCCGCTGGCGGCCATAGGCCTGACCACCTCAGACGCGCAGGCGCAGGTCTACGACCAGGTCGTAGTCGATATCGGCAACGTGGGCCTCACGGTGACCAATGCCGGATTCATCGGACGTGCCAATGTCCGCAACGATCCGCAGGGTCCGCCATCATTTGAGTACCCGCTCAACTCAGGAGTCGAGCACCTGTTCGAGAGCGGCTTGTGGGTGGGTGCACGGCGTTCCGATGGCCAGATCACGGTGCGCACCGGTGCGATCACGTCGACTGCCGGCTATCGTCCGGGCGCGCCCGGGTTTGAGCTCGTTCCGCGCCTGCCGTTGGTCGAACGCTCCAGCTTGCCCGAACGCGATGCCTTCTCGCCGACGGCCATCAGCCACCAGGACTTCATCGGTGAGTTCGACGACAACACCATCGGTGCTGTGCCGCCAATCCCGGACTCGGACGTGCTTCTGGGCCTGGAGGGTGTGGTCCGGACGCACGCCTGGAATTTCCCCTTCACCGATAGCTTCGTCATCGTCGAGTTCGACCTCACCAATACCTCGACCGCGGCGTGGGATTCGGTGTACGTGGGGATGTGGCACGACCTGGTAGTGCGCAACGTGAACACGCAGACCGACGCCGGAAGCGCCTTCTTCAACAAAGGTGGATCGGGCTATCTGGGCTATCCGCTCTACGAGGCCGGCAGCGGCCGGCTGCTGAACCCTGCGCCTGACAGCCAGCACGTCACCTACGCCTTCAATGCCGGCGGAATGGAGGAGAGCTTGAACACCTATGGCTCGATCGCCTTCCTGGGTGCAGAGTGGGACGACCCGCTGACAGGCGAGCGGCGATTCTTCCATCCTGAGCTCGCCGAGGAGTATGAGGCCGACGGCTACGCGGCGCCGCGAGTCAACCCGCGCTGGTGGCAGTTCAGTGGCGGTCAGGACCAACTCGCTCGCCCGCAGAACGACGCGGAGCGATACGACCGAATGGCCAGGCCGTACCCGAACCCCGTCTTCTACCAATCACAGGGTGCCTACGAGCAGGCGCGCGATGCCTTCTTCACCCGGCTTCGTACCGACGGCGTCAACCAGCAGGGCAACTGGATCGGGATGATGTCCGTGGGGCCGATCCCGAGAGTGGATCCCGGCACGACCGTGACCGTCACCTTCGCCTTCGTGGCGGCGCTCAAGCCTGAACAGTTCCAGACGCTTGCCGCCCGGCCGATCGATACGCAGGAGACACGCGCCAACCTGCGGACGAACGTGGATTGGGCCATGCGCACTTTCGAGGGGGATGGCGAGACCCGGTATCGCATCCCCGAACCCCCACGCGCCCCTCGGCTTCGGGCGGTTCCTGGCGATCGTCAGGTCGAGCTTTACTGGGATCGCACGTCCGAGCTGCATCCGGACCCAATCACCGGTGACTTCGACTTCCAGGGCTATAGGATCTATCAGAGCGCTCCGGGAGAGGACCGCCTGGGTGACCCGCTCGGCGCAGCCACGCTGGTTGCTCAGTATGACAGCATCCTCGTCCGCCGGACGATCACCGTGGAGAACGACGACGGCACCATCGACACGGTGACGGTCGTGCGCAACAGGGAGGGCTATAGCACAGGCTTTTGTCCGATCCGCATTCAGCCCGAGGAGGCAGACGGGTATGAGACGATCCAGACGCCGCCATGCGAGGCGTGCTTCTCGGATGAGGTCTCCGGCAACTGCCGCGACATAGAGGCCACCTCCGTTCAGGACCGACTCTACTACACCACCCTTCCCGAGGACACCACGCGGTACTACTACAAGTTCGTCGCCGATAATCTGCTGAACGGGTGGCAGTACGCGTTTGCCGTTACGGCCTTCGACGAGGGCGACCCGGAGGCCGGACTTCCGAGCTTCGAGAGTGGCCGCACCGCGAATGCATTGCGCGTCTTCCCTGGCACGCCGGCCGCGGATCCGTCGGCGGAGGGCGGCTGGCCACCGGTGGGCGTCTACCCGAATCCGTACCGGGTTCGTGCAGCGTGGACGGACAGCGGCACGCGCAACCAGAAGCTCTACTTCACTAATCTCCCCGCTCGCGCCGAGATACGCGTCTACACGCTATCAGGCCAGATCGTGGCCGAGATGAGTCACAACGCGAGCAGCAATACGGGCGACATCCGCTGGTACGACCAGTTCTCCGGACCGAGCCGGGTGCTGGCGTCCGGCGAGCACGCCTGGGACATCCTTTCAGAGAGCAATCAGCAAATCGCTACGGGATTGTATTTCTTCAGTGTCCGTGACCTCGACAGTGGAGAGACGCAGACCGGCAAGTTCGTAGTGATCAAGTAACCCCTCCCACTTCCTCCCCACGTCGCCAACCTGTCCACTCAACCCCCCTCACCATGAGACCCCTTGCTACACTTATGACAGCGGCGCTGGTCGTGCTGCTAGCTGCGCCGCAGGCACTGGCGCAGCAGTGCGACGAGACCCAGACGGTCACCGTGCGCCAGATCAACACCGTCCCGCAGGAAAATCTGGATGCTCTAACCGCTCTGGGCGCCAATGCGACCGCCGAGGACGTCCATAACGCGCTCACGAACGAATTCGACAACCCGCGCCGACCCGAGGGCGCTCCGTTCGTGTGCGTCACCATTACGGCCGTTGTGCTCAGCGACCCGCGCTACTCCGGACTGGCGAGCGTCAACCAGCAGACGGGGATCCCCGGGCGCGTGCACATCTATCTGCGTGACACAGCGGCCGCTACCGACGGTGTCGAGGGAATGACGATCCAGCTCGTTGACGACACACAGTCGGGCGTCACCCTGCCGCTCCGCGTGGGCGATGTCATCGAGATGACGGGCTTCTTGAACATCTTCGGCAGTCCTCCCGACCGCGTGTGGCAGCTCGCACCTCTCGATGCGGAGTCCATCACTGTGATCGACAGCGTGCCGTCGGACGACCCGATTCTAGATCCGGTTTCGGTGGTGTCCTCCGATATCAATACCGTTGTCGAGTTCGTCGCTGGTGAGCCCCTCGTGCAGGCCAACTGGTCGAACTACAACTCGCTCACGGGGCAGTACGTCCGTCTCGAGGGCGCGCAGGTCACGAACAGCGACCAGAACGAGGGCCTCGGGCGCCCGAACTGGGCGATCTCAACCGCCGGCAATGATGCGCGCGTCGGAGGATTCGACATGTCACTCCGCTTCCGGAATGATCGTGACGGAGTCTATCCGAGCCCGCCGTTCTTCACGCGCCCGGCCAGTGACCCGTGGATCGT
>JBJHBB010000062.1:7469-8385 GCA_050485265.1 Rhodothermales bacterium
TCGTGGACGTGCAGGGCTTCCTGACGATGGGTCAGTTCGACGCCTTCAACATGGGCCAGCCGCCGCGCGCGTTCCACCGCATCCAGCCGATCACCGACGACGACTTCGTGGTTTCTGAGTCTCCGCCGATCATCAACGTGCAGTCCATGACCACCGTCCCGGATGGTCCGTTTGATGTCACGGCGACCGTCCTCTCGGGCTCGGGCGCTCCGCTGACCGTGGTCGAACTGAACTACGAGTTTTCCGGTGGCGAGTCAGGAACGATCGGGATGACACCGGCCGGTGACGACACCTTCACGGCCACCGTGCCCGTCGAGCCGGGTCAGGACGGCGAGTTCGTGTCTTACAGCGTTTACGCAGAAGACGCGCTCGAACTGGGCAACACCTCCTCGACCTTCACCACGCGCGTGCTGTTCGACGGGATCACCCAGATCTCGCACATCCAGCAGACGGCCTCGGGCGGCTTTGGACCGAGCCCGTTCGCGGGGATGACGCTCGACATGGACCTGGACGTCGTCGTCATGACCGACGTGGGTGTCTCCGGCATCATTACGATCCAGGATGGCACTGAGCCCTGGAGCGGCGTCCATGTCTTCCGCTCGGCGGAGCTCGAGGCGCTACTCGAAGAAGGGATGACGCTCAACATCACGAGCGCGACCATTGAGGAGAGCTTCAATATGACGCGCCTCAACGTCCCGACTGGCGGCTATTCGATCACTGGCACGGCCGACACCTACCCGGCCATCGTGGTCCGCGGCGATGGCAACTCGGTCCAACACGAGGCCAGCGTCAGCAAGGTCAGCGCCGATCAGATCTTCTACATGCAACAGCGCGGCCTCTCCGAAGGCCAGGCGATGAGCCTGAGCGTCAACGGATTTGTTAACGATCTCACCCGGTATTTCCCCATGGAATACAG
>JBJHBB010000063.1:0-8297 GCA_050485265.1 Rhodothermales bacterium
CCACGAACACCGGCAACAGCAGCAACTGGAGAACCAGGTTGATAGGCGTCACCACCATCGCCCGATCCCATGCGTGCCCTGCTGATCCCCCTGATCGCCATCCTCCTCCTCGGCGGCTGCCGGAACGAGAGCAGCCAGACGGACGAGGCGCCCGCCGTCCACGTCGAGTGGTCCGCCTCCGCCGAGGCCCACCGCGGCGAAGACGGCCGGCAGTTCTCTTACTCCTGCCCCCCCAATGGTCAGGCTTACACGGTCTGGGGAACCGACGTCTACACCGACGACTCGTCGATCTGCAACGCCGCCGTGCACGCGGGCCTGTTCTCACGCGCCGACGGTGGCCGCGTCACCATCGAGATCCGGCCGGGTCGCGCGAGCTACAGCGGCTCCACGCGCAACGGAGCGACCACCCTCGACTACGGCGAGTGGGGCGGCAGCTTCGTTGTGGTCGGGCCCTGAACCCGGACCCCGCTGGCGCAGTCCTACCTTGGCTGCTCACCACCGCCCGCACGCATGTCCGACGACCTCTTCGACGCCGCCGCCGGGGCGCGCCGCGCGGCCAGCGCCCCGCTGGCGGATCGGATGCGGCCGCGCACGCTGGAGCAGTTCGTGGGGCAGGGCCACATCCTCGGGGAGGGGAAGCTGCTGCGCCGCGCCATCGAGGCCGACCGCGTCACGTCGCTGATCCTGTTCGGTCCGCCCGGCTCCGGCAAGACCACGCTCGCGCGCATCGTCGCCAACACCACGCGCAGCCACTTCGCCACGCTCAACGCCGTGCTGGCGGGCGTGAAGGACATCCGCGAGCAGGTGGCCGCCGCGCAGGACCGCCTCAAGCACCACGGCCGGCGGACGATCCTGTTCGTCGACGAGGTCCACCGCTTCAACAAGAGCCAGCAGGACGCCCTCCTTCCCCATGTCGAGAACGGGACGGTGACCTTCATCGGCGCCACCACCGAGAACCCCTACTTCGAGGTCAACAAGGCGCTCGTCTCGCGCAGCCGCGTCTTCGAGCTGAAGAACCTCACCGAGGACGACCTCCGCGAGGTGGCCCTGATGGCGCTCCAGGACCGCCAGCGGGGCTACGGCGACCGGACCGTCGAGATCGACGACGCGCTCGACCACCTCGTAGACACCGCCAAGGGGGACGCGCGGAGCCTGCTGAACGCGCTCGCGTTGGCCGTCGAGACGACCCCCGCTGGCGCCAGCGGGGCCATCCACATCGACCTGGCCGCCGCCGAGGACTCGATCCAGCGTCGCGCCGTGCTCTACGACAAGGAGGGCGACGCGCACTACGACACCATCAGCGCATTCATCAAGAGCCTCCGCGGGTCGGACCCCGACGCGGCCCTCTACTGGATGGCCAAGATGGTCTACGCCGGTGAGGACCCGCGCTTCATCATCCGGCGCATGCTAATCTTCGCCGCCGAGGACGTCGGCCTGGCCGATCCCCGCGCGCTGCAGATCGCCGAGGCCATTGCCAGCGGTTTCGAGTACGTCGGCATGCCCGAAGGCCAGTTCCTGCTCGCCGAGTGCTGCCTCTACCTGGCCACCGCGCCGAAGAGCAACTCCGCCTTCGCCTATTTCGACGCCCTGCGGCACGTCCAGAACGAGCCCACGGGCGACGTCCCGAACCCGCTCAAGGACGCCAGCCGGGACAAGGAGGGCCTCGGCCACGGCAAGGGCTACAAGTACCCGCACGCCTACCGTGAGGGCTACGTCCCGGAGCAGTACCTGCCGGCCGAGATGCAGGGCCTGTACTTCTACGCTCCGCGGGACCTGGGCTACGAGCGCCACATTGCGGAGCGCCTCGCCCGCCAGCGGGAGCGCGACCACGAGGAGAGCATCGAGAAGCGCGCGCGGCGCTACGGCGACGAAGACTCCGCCTGACTATTCAGGCTTCCGGCGCGCTTCGATGCGTTCCAGGGCCTCATCGGCCAGGGCTCGCAGAGCCGCCAGATCGTCCTCGGAGAACGTCCTCGCCTCAGAGCCTACAACGCAGAGTGTACCGATCGGATATCCCCGCGGGGTGATTAGGGGAACGCCGGCATAGCACCTCACGCCGTCGTGCTCGACCAACGGGATGTCCTTGACAGCCGGATGGGTCCGTGCATCCTCTACGACAAACGGCTCCCCACTCTGGACGGCGTGAGCACAGAACGACCACTCGACGGGCGTACCCCCGACATCCCTCAACCAACCGTTCAGTCCCTGGCTGGCGGCAAAGTGTTGGGCGTGGTCGAGCACTACGGTGACGAGCGAAATCGGCAGGCGGAGCTGCTCCGCCGCGCGCTTGACGATGTCGTCCAGAATCCGCTGTGTCTCGCTCGAGAACAGGTCCAGGTCCGCAATTTCCGAAAGCCGCCCCTGGTCACGGAGGCGGCCGAACGTCGAACGGTCTTTCAAAGCGTCGGACGGTTCCATCGGTCAGCTGTCGTGATCCTGCCCGAAACCGGCGCTGCTGCCAGCCAGGGTTTCGTAGGTCGATAGTCGGATTCTGAGGGACACACCCATGACGCCGACGAAGCCACCCCCGCGGGACAGATAGTCGGCTACAGCCTTTAGCTGCGGAATTGTCAACGGCTCACGCGGGTCGCGGAAGCCCAGTGCCTCACAGGCGCGGTTCCACATGCGGAGGCCCTCCTGCGACCCGAGCACGCGCTGAAGTGCAGAGCGCGATCCGTCCTCGGACGGGATAGTCAGCCTGTAGTCGTCCGCTGTCAACATCGGATCGTGAGATTCGGGAAACCTACCGGGCGCCGTTAGGGCCGGTTCCGGGCGGTTCTAGCGTGATTGGTCTCGTAGCGCGCATCCTTGACGGTTTCACGCCCAGAGTCGTATCCAATCAATAAGTTGTCAGATTATCACCGGCGGCGCGGCTCCATCCTCGGGGCCGCGTCGCGCGTTTACCCAAGGCCGTTGTACCCCATCTCTCCATGACCGTCAACCTGCACGAGCGCACCAGCGTCGACTTCGAGCTTGAAATCGAGGTGCCTCGCGAAGAACTCGAACCCCGTCTGAACGAAGCGCTCAAGGCCCAGCGCAAGACAATGAACCTCAAGGGCTTTCGGCCCGGAAAGGTGCCGCTCCAGATGGTTCGGAAGATGCACGGCGACGCGGTCGCTGCCCAGGTGGCGGAGCAGATCATCAGCGAGGCGTGGCGCGAGGAGGTTGAGGGTCGTGGTGAGAGCGAGATCCTCGGCTCGCCGCGCATCACCAAACTCGAGTTCGCATTCGACTCCGACCTCAAGGCGGTGCTCCGGTTTGGCGTGCGCCCACAGTTCGACCTTGCGGATACGAGTGACGTAACGGTTCGCCGTCTCGTTCGCCCGGTGAGTGAGGAAGACCTGGAGGACGAGTTGCAGCGCAGGCTCCGTCGTGCGGCGACGCTCGAGGAAACACAGGAGTCCGCCGATGAGCAAAGCGTGCTCACCGTCGACATCCAGGAGGTCGACAAGGAGTCCGATACGCCCATCATCGGACGACGCGACGAGGACCAGGACATCGACCTGACCGACGAACGGCTCCGTGCGGAGCTCCGCGACGCGCTGGTCGGAAAGAAGACGGGCGACAGCTTCAAGATCGACCTTCCCCACAACCACCCCGAGGGTGAAGGTCACGACCATGACGATCACATCGATCGCTACATGGTGACCGTCAAGAAGGTGCAGGCCCGTCGCCTGCCTGATCTTGATGACGAGTTCGCCAAGGAGCAGACGGCCGGCAACGTTGAGTCCGTAGACGACTTCCGGGCCATGGTCCAGCGCGAGTTGGAGGAGGCCTCCCGTCGGCTCGGAGAGGACTTTCTGCGCGAGGAGATCATTCGTGAGGCGCTGGAAGCCCATCAGTTCGAGGTCCCCGAGAGCCTGGTCGAGTCGATGCTCGACGACATGGAGGAGGATCTGGCCAAGCGTGCCGGGGGTGAGCTTCCAGAGGAGTTCGACCGTGAGACGTTTCGTGCGTCGCAGCGTGACAATGCTGAGCACCAGTCGCGTTGGATGTTGATCCAGGACAAGCTCTCCGACGGTGTCGGACTCAAGGTGACCGATGAGGAGTTCGACGCCGAGTTCGAGCGCCTGGCCGAGAGCGGACCCGGTAGCGTGGAGATGGTCAAGCAGTTCGTCTCGGCGCAGCCCCAGCTGCTTCAGGGAATCCGTCAGCGCATCCTCACTCAGAAAATGTTCGACCTGCTCGCTGAGCGCTTCACGGTCGTGGAAGTGTCCCCAGACGAACTCGAGGGCGTACAAGAGAGCTAGCTAATGGCAAGGCCGGCACCCGGTGGAACAGTCACCGAGGGTTCCGGTAACCGCCGCCCGCCTACATCCCCAGGACTACTACCGCACATGGTCAGCGACTTCGTCAAGTTCGCCAAAGGCATCACCGCGATGCCCGAGGGCATCTCCAGCGCATCATTCGACGGCGCGCCGATCAACGCTCTCGTCCCGATGGTTGTCGAGCAGACGACCCGCGGCGAGCGCGCCTACGACATCTTCAGCCGTCTGCTAAAGGACCGCATCGTAATCCTCGGTACGCCGATCAATGACCAGGTCGCCAACCTGGCCATCGCGCAGATGCTCTTCCTTGCGAGCGAGGACCCGGACAAGGACATCAACTGCTACATCAACTCGCCCGGAGGCCAGATTTACAGCGGCCTGGGGATCTACGACACGATGCAGTACATCAAGCCGGACGTGGCTACGATTTGCGTTGGCCTCGCTGCCTCGATGGGTTCGCTGCTGCTGGCAGCCGGAGCAGCGGGTAAGCGAGCGTCCCTCCCTAACTCGCGCATCATGATCCACCAGCCGCTAGGTGGCGCGCAGGGTCAGGCTACCGACATCGAGATCCAGGCGCGCGAGATTCTGCGACTCAAGGCGCGGTTGAACGACATCCTGGCGCATCACACAGGACAGGACCTGAAGCGGATCGAGCAGGACACCGACCGCGACTACTTCATGGACCCGCACGAGGCGAAGGAGTACGGTATCATCGACACCGTTCTACTCCAAAAAGCCGGGCGTCCCGAGAAGCCGATCGATGAGCAGGCAAAAGAGGAGTAAGTAGTCCTCAGCCAGACCTATCTGGAGCGGCGGCGTCGATCTCGGCGTCGCCGCTCTCTATTTGGGGGATGTGATCGGGTTGGGGCACGTCGGCCGCTTCATCCTCATCCACATTGAGGGGAGGGTCGCCCGGACCGATGACGTCCGGGTCCGGCTCGGCCTCCGGCGGCGCGCCTGGCCGATCGAGACTGCTGAACTCGACGGCGAATATCTCCCACACGACCAGGAAGAAGGCGGCCAGCATCGGTCCGGCCACGAAACCCGAGAGCCCGAATTTGACGAGCCCGCCAAGCGTCGCGATCAGGACTACGTAGTCCGGCATCGCCGTATCCCGACTCACGAGGCGTGGCCGAAGAAAATTGTCGATGAGCGAGACGACGAAGAAACCGCCGGCAAGAACAAAGAGCCCACTGCCGACCTGCCCCACGCTCAAGAGGTAAATCGCTGCGGGCCCCCAGACGAGGATCGTCCCCACGACCGGAAGGAGCGCGAGCACGGCCATCAGGACGGCCCACAGAACGGCTCCCTGGATTCCCACTGACCAGAGGAGCAGGCCGCCTGCGGCACCCTGCACAGCAGCCACGACCAGCGTTCCTTTCACTGTGGCCCGGGACACCACCACGAAGCGGTCGAAGAGAAGTTTTTCGCGTACGTCGCCCAGCGGCAATGCATCGATCATGACCGAAACGAGCCGCTCGCCGTCTCGGACGAAGAAGAACAGCACGTAGAGCATGATGAAAAACATCGCGCCGAACGTGATGGCATTCTGACCCAGCACGAGCGCCTGCCCCGCCACGAACTGGCTTGCAGTCCCTACGATGTCCGTCACCGACTCCCGTAGGCGCCCCGCGTCGAACCCGTACTGCTGCAGCCGGTCGGCAACCAGTGGAATCTGCCGCTCGAGCCAGACCACGGGTGCCTGAAAGTCCACGTCCCCGAGAGCGAGCCGCTGATACAGCGCCACGACCTCGTTAGCAACGGCGATGCCCAGGAGCACTAGCGGCACGATCACCACTAGGATGGCCACGAAGACGGTCAGCAACGCCGAAACGTTGCGCCAACCGGGCATCAGCCGCAAGAACCCCTTGTACGTGGAATGGAAGAGCGTTGCCAGCACCGCGGCCCAGAAGACGGGCAGCATGAAAGGGCGCACCAGCCACAGAAAGCCCAGCGTCACGATCGCGACGAGGATCAGGAACGCGCGATTCTCGAGAGTGCGGACTTTCATGGAGAGCAATGAGGTGGCCCGGGTAAGCCCCGAACCTCAGGGGGTTCCATCTCAGGCCCCAACAACAAGAAACCGCCGGCGAGCCTGGGCTCGCCGGCGGCGCTGGGGTCGTGGTGGGGAGACTAGAATCCGAAGTCGTCCTGGGGCACTTCAGGCACGTCCTGTTGCTGTCGTTGCCGGCGCTGCTGCTGGGATACCTGGCCGAACGTGTACGTGAAGGACAGATCCACACGTCGCATGTTCGGGTCACGGAAGCCTTCCTGGAAAAACTCAGGGCGAGTCGACGTGAACTCGAACCTTGACATCCCGAGGGGGTCAGTGACACGAAGACTCAGTGAGGCCCGATCGTTCATCAACTGCTGTCGCAACCCGATCGAGGTCATCGCGAACCCCGAAATCTCGCCGTCGATGGACTTCATCGGTGAGCGATAGAAGCCGAACATCTGGGCGGTGAGGCCCTGCCGGAGACGAGAGGTCACGTTGGCGCGAACGGTCCACGCGATGGCGTCCGTCCCCAATCCGGTCTCGATACTCCCCGCGCTGGTTACAGTGCGATAGATGCTGCTGCTGACGAAGCCGGTGAGCTGCTGGCCGAAACGGGCCGCCAGGGTGAGATCCGCACCGTACGAATCGTCGGTGTCCAGATTCTCCATGGTCATGGTCTGGACGTTCGTTGCGGGGTCGTAGAGAAAGCGGGGACGGATGACGTTGGTGGTTCGGCGGTAGAATGGCGTCAGCGAAACGGTCCCGATCGGCAGGAACTGCGAGGCCGTGAGCTCGAACGAGTCGATGAATTCGGGCCGCAGCTCGGGATTTCCACGCCGGACGTTGAGCGTGTCTTCGAAGCTCTCGAACGGATTGAGCTGCTGGGGCCACGGCCGGTTTACCCGCCGGCTGTACCCGGCCCGGACGGTCCCGCCCAGCCACGGCGAGTACGACACGAATGCCGACGGGAAGATGTCGGTGTAGCTGCGCTCGAAGGTGTCACCCGTTGTCGAAAGCTCGAAGTCGGTACGTGTGTGCTCTAAGCGTGCACCGAGTTGCAACTCGAAGTCCCCGAACGGATAGGCTCCTTGTAGGTACGACGCCAGCACGGTTTCGTCGTAATCGAAGGTGTTCGTCCGGCCCGGGGCGGGAATTGTAGCTCCCGTGTCCGTGTCGGTGAAGAAACCAACCCGGTCCGTCGTGATCTGACGTAGGCTGGCCCGACCGCCGAGCTCGAAGCGACCGTCCCCCAACGGCCGCTGATAGTCGACCTGACCACTTACGTTGGCGGTAGAGTTGTCCAGATTGGCGAGTTCCTGGCGCGGCAGCGTCTCGCCGGGGCGCTCCTGGAAAATGCGGCTCTCGTCCTCAGAAGTATTGTAGGAGTAGCGCAGCTCGGTCGTTAGCTCGTGGCGCTGCGGGGTCCAGGTGCGCTTCAGCCCAATGTTGCCGCTGGCGTTGTAGCCCGACGTCTCGCCATCGGTGATGCGCCGGAAGAGATCCTGTTCGTCCAAGTCCCCGTCGAAATAGCGGTAGAGCGTCGTGGCGTCGTTGGCTCCGGATCGAGCGGAGAGTGTCGCACCGGCGGTCAGGTTCAGGCCCTGGCGCAGGCGATAGTCGAGCGTGGAGTTGAGGAAGTGGGACAGGCCTGTCCGCGAGTTCTCCATCTCCTGGTTCATGAAGCGCGGATCACGAAGAGGGGTGTCGCGGAACGTTCCACCGTCGAAGGTGCGATCGTCATAGCGGAAGCCGTAGCTGGCATAGACGTCGAAGGGGCCCTCCTGATAGGCGACGTTACCCGACACGTTAGCGCTGGGAGCCGTTCCGCCGCCGACTGTGAAGCCACCCGACAGTCCGCGGCTCACACCCTGCTTGAGGACGATGTTGATGATGCCTGCCATCGAATCAGCTTCGTACCGCGCCGAGGGATTTGGGAGGACCTCAACGCGCTCGACCTGATCGGCAGGAAGCTGGCGAAGGAATGCAGTAAGCTGGTCGCCCCGCATGGGGACCGGCCGGCCATTCATGTGGAT
>JBJHBB010000064.1:0-8278 GCA_050485265.1 Rhodothermales bacterium
CAACACTTCGCTTCACATGACCGGTGTGCAACATATGGACGAACGGTTAGGCGAGCCTGAACTAACCGGATGTTCGGTCAACCCGGCTCTGAAGAAAGCATTCTGTGCGCACGCGCACACGAAATGGGCGCTGGCGCACACCGGTCGTACCCCAATTTGCCTCAAAGGGCGATTGGGCCTTCCGGTACGCACGTTGTTCAGTTAAGTGACAGCCCGCTCTACGGACGTGATGGAAACCAAGCAGACCTCGCCAACTACCAGCTCCAGCGTTCTGACGCGCCCCCTCGAGAGGTCGGCGTCGCGCAATGGCGAGGGCCAGGATCGTAGGCTCGAGAAACGGATGCTCACACCGAAGAGAGTTGCGATCATCGTCGGGGCCTTTATCCTCGTCGGCTTGCTCGGCGCAGCGCTAATGAGCGCTAGCGGCGGACGCAAGCTCGCCGTAGATGCAGATCGCTTGACGGTCTCGACCGTCTCGACAGGTCCGTTCCAGGAGTACATCGCCGTCACTGGCTCGGTACAGCCGATCCGGACAATTTTTCTTGACGCCGTTCTGGGCGGGCAGGTCCAGGAGCGCTTCATTGAGGAGGGCGCTGTGGTTGAGGCAGGACAGCCGCTGCTGCGGCTTTCGAATGACCAGATGACACTGCAGATGCTGTCGAATGACGCAGCTCTGCAGGAGCAGATCAATGGCCTGCGGAACACTCGTCTGGCGCTCGACCAGAATGAGCTAAGCCTGCGGCAGCAAGTCGCAGAACTTGAATATCGAGTAGACCAGCTTCAGCGCGAGACGGCGCGGAATCGCGACCTGTCTGAACGCGGCGCGATCGCCAGGCGAGAGTATGAGGACAGTCGGGACGAACTCGTCTACCTGGAACGTCGACTCGGCCTCACACAACAGAGCTATCGACAGGATTCGCTTGCTCGGGCACAGCAGCTGCAACAGATGGACCTGCAGCTCAATCGGCTGCAGCACAACCTTGGCCTCTTGCAATCCTCTCACGACAACCTAGTGGTAAGGGCACCGATCTCAGGCCAGCTTTCGGCGCTGGATGCCGAGATTGGAGCGGCCAGGGCAGCCGGCTCCCGCCTTGGCCAGATCGATGATATGTCGGGTTGGCGCCTCCGGGTGCCTATCGACGAGCACTACATCGCTCGCGTAACGGCCGGGCAGCGAGGCACCGCTTCCATCGGTGCTCGTGAGGCTGAGTTGGTGATCACGACCGTCTTCCCGGAAGTCCGAGAGGGTCGCTTTGAGGTGGACATGGAGTTCGTGGGTGAGGAGCCTGCAGTGCGCAGAGGACAAAGTGTGAGGGTTCGCCTCGAACTCGACCAGCCGGAGGAGGCGCTACTACTTCCGCGGGGTGGATTCTTCACCGCAACAGGCGGCCACTGGGTCTACCTGCTCGCATCCGACGGCGAGGCGGTTCGCCAACCCATTCGCCTTGGCCGTCAGAACCCGCAGCACTTCGAAGTTCTCGATGGCCTCGCTCCTGGTGACCGCGTGGTGACTTCGAGTTACGACACGTTTGGTGACGCCGACCGACTGATTCTGCGTTGACCGCACAGCACATTTTCCCACCTCGCCGACGCGCAGTCGGCCACTCCGACATAACACCACAACACATGAGCACTGCCGCAGACAACGAGCCCCTCGTCCACCTCGCAGATCTTCGAAAGATCTACCGAACCGACGAAGTAGAAACGGTCGCGCTCGCAGGCGTCACTTTCGACATAGGCCCGGGAGAGTTCGTGGCCATCATGGGGCCGTCGGGCTGCGGCAAAACCACGCTCCTCAATCTGCTGGGGCTCCTGGACCGCCCGTCCGACGGGACGCTCGTATTCAAAGGGATCGACGTCTCGAACTTCAATGAGCGCCGCCGCGCGGAACTGCGACGGGGTACGCTCGGCTTCGTCTTTCAGAGCTTCAATCTGATCGATGAGCTGACAGTGTATGAGAACGTCGAGCTTCCGCTGCTCTATCTCTCGGTTTCGTCGAAGGAACGGCGAGACAGGGTCGAGGCGGCCCTGGATCGTGTTCAGATGGCGCACCGTCGCGATCACTTCCCTCAGCAATTGTCCGGAGGGCAGCAGCAGCGCGTCGCCATAGCCCGTGCCGTCGTGGCCAGCCCACCCCTGATCCTGGCAGACGAACCTACCGGCAACCTCGATTCGACCAACGGCGAGGCTGTGATGCAGCTGCTGACTGAACTCAATGAAGCCGGTACGTCGATCGTGATGGTCACCCACTCCCCTGCTGACGCAGAGTTCGCGCACCGGGTCATTCACCTCTTCGATGGCCAGGTGGTGAGCGAGCAGTTCATGGAACGGATCTACCACCTGCCGACTCCGAGCTCGAAGGGTGCAGCGCACTCCTCAGACTCAGTCGTCGCGTGACATCTCTGGCGCTCACGTAGTAACGAGTCTCCCCGTGGCCGGGCCAGCAGGTCCGGCCACACGTGTTTCCGACTAGCCCCCACGCAATTGCTACGGAACTACTTCCTCGTTGGGCTGCGCAACATCCGCCGTCAGCGCAGCTATTCGGCCATAAATGTCATCGGCCTAGCAGTAGGTCTTGCCTGCTGCCTTCTGATCGCTCTCTTCGTTCGCGATGAACTCGCCTACGACCGTTTCCACGAACGTGCCGACCGGATTCACCGCGTCGTCGTCGACGGTACTACACCAAACACGCCGACGGATTACTTCGCCGTTACAAGCCGGCCAATCGGCCCGGCACTCGTGGACACGTATCCCGAGGTCGAGACGGCGGTTCGACTCGTCCCGTTCAATCCCACTATTCGCCATGAGGGAGAGTACTTCTTTGACGACGACGTCTACTTCACCGAACCGGCCTTCTTCGATGTCTTCACGTTCCCACTGACTTCGGGCGACCCAGCCACTGCGTTGCGCGAGCCGTACTTGGCCGTCATCACCGAAGCCACGGCGCAGCGGTACTTCGCGAACCAGAGCGCGCTCGGCGAGACTCTCATGCTGAACGACACGCTGCTGGTAACCGTGTCGGGCGTGGCACAGGACGCGCCCACGGCATCGCACTTCACGTTCGACATCCTTGTCTCGTACGCGACTTTCGATGCCCTATCGCCGGAGTCGCCAGAGCCGGCATGGCTAAACCTCGGGATGTATACCTACGTCCTGCTTCGGCCCGGAGTCAACTTGGATGCGTTCGCGGCACGAATTGCGGATCATGTTCAGCTCGCTTACGGGGAGGTATTGGAGACGATCGGCGTTACCGTGAGCTTGGGACTCGAGCCGCTGACCCGCATTTACCTCCATTCTGACAGGTCGTATCAGGTTGGACCCACGAGCAGTGCGACAACGATCTATGCCTTCCTCGCGGTAGCGCTATTCGTGTTGCTCATTGCGTGCGTCAACTACATGAACCTGGCTACTGCCCGTTCGCTGCAGCGTGCGCGTGAAGTGGGCGTTCGGAAAACGCTTGGCGCACGACGCGGCCTCCTGGTGAGGCAATTCTTGGGCGAGTCGGTGTTGGTGACGGCGTTTGCGCTGCTGGCCGCGCTGATTATTACTGCTGTGGCCTTACCGCTATTCAATTCGGTAGCCGGTAAGGAGATGTCGTTTCTGACGATCGTTTCGCCGCCTTTCTTACTCACCCTATTACTGGCGACGATCGGCGTGGGCCTGCTAGCAGGTAGCTACCCAGCGATGATCCTCTCGGGATTCGTTCCGGCGCTCGTGCTCAGGGGGGACCTCAAGGCAAGCGGGCACAGTGCTCGATTGCGTCGGGGGCTGGTGGTCTTCCAATTCGCGGTCTCGGTGGCACTCATCGTAGGTACGGTAGCCGTGATCCAGCAACTAAACTTCGTGCGTGGACAAGACCTCGGCTTTGACCGCGACCATCTGGTCGTGCTCAATGCTCAGGGTGTGCCCGGCACTCAGATGGCGCAGCGCTACGAAACGGCCAAGCGCGAGATGATGCTACACCCTGGCGTCATACAGGCCACGGCCTCGGCATCGACCCCGGGCAATCAGCCCGGACTGCAATTGGTGCAGGCAGAGGGATTTGAAGAGGGCGAAAGTCGGCGCATGCACATGCTCATCGCCGATCACGACTTTCCGGAGACCTACGGTATCGAGGTGGTCGCCGGCCGGGCTTTCTCTCGCGACTTCGAAACCGACGCACAGGCGGCGCTCATCAACGAAACGGCCATTTCGGCGCTAGGGTGGGCCTCGCCGGAAGAAGCACTAGGCAGATGGATCCAGTTTGGCGGTCCGGATGGGCTTCAACGTCCCATAGTGGGCGTCATACGAGACTACCACCACCTCTCGCTCCATCAGAGCGTCGAGCCGATGGCTGTGCTCATGATGCCCGGCGCCTTCAACTTCTACACGCTGCGGGTGGAAGGCCCTCAGCTGTCAGCCACCCTCGATCACCTACGCGAGACCTGGAGCGAGCTCTTCCCCGGCTACCCCTTCCAGTACGAATTCGTCGACGAGGCCTTCGCCCAGCAATACCTGGCAGAGGCCCGGCTGAGCCGCATTATTGGAGCCTTTGCAGCGCTCGCCATTTTGGTGGCCTGCCTAGGGCTATTTGGTTTAGCTGCGTTCACCGCGCAGCAGCGACGCCGAGAGATCGGCGTGCGTAAAGTCCTGGGCGCATCAGTAGGCCAGCTGGTGGCGATGCTGTCGAAGGATTTTATGGGACTCGTGGCCGTGGCCTTCTTGATTGGTGCCCCATCGGCATATCTGGTGATGAACCAGTGGCTGGAGGGCTTCGCCTACCGTGTAACGCTCGGTCCGGGCCTCTTCGCGGCGGCCGGCCTCATCGCCCTGCTGATCGCGCTAACCACGGTCTCGGGGCAGGCGCTACGTGCCGCGACCGCCGATCCGATCCAGGCGATCAGATCTGAATGAGTGGAGCACAGCATTCAGCTACGATGCGAATGATTCAGTTGCGAGGCTACACCAGGTTCGCCGGCTCCTTACACCGTGCGATTACCTGCCTGGGCGTCCTCGCCTTTTTTTCGCTTGTGGCCCCAGAGGTGGGGGCGCAGGATTTCCACCATCGCGTCGCTGCGGTTCCGATGAAGGACGGTGCCAATCTGCTGGCGGACGTCTATCTCCCACCCGGCGAGGGACCCTTCCCGGTCGTACTCCTCCGAACGCCCTACGGCCGGGGCGGCTACGAGTCCACATATGCTCCACAGTTCACCCGCGCCGGCTATGCAATCGAATACGTACAAAGCGTGTACTGTGCGGCTTCGCACGCAATCGTGCGATATCGCACACCCCTTCAGGCCAGACTTGCCAACAGTCGGCTCAGTGGGGCGATGGCATGTCGATTGTTCGGCCGCGGTGCTGCTATGCCCACGAACCGATTGATGAAGCATACCCGGACGCTCCGCCGCCCCAGGCTGCAGGAGCGCAGCACTGACCAACCCGTCGGCTAGCTACTGATGCTCCAGCATTACCTCAAGGTTGCCATCCGCTCGCTCAGGAGGCAGAAGGGCTACGCCTCCCTCAACATCGCGGGGCTCGCCGTCGGTATGGCCTGCGGAATGCTGATCCTGCTGGCCGTCCGCCACGACCTGTCATACGACCGCTTCCACGACAACGCGGACCGCATCTATCGCGTGGTGACCATCGACCGCGCCTTTGGCGTGAGCAGTCAGCGGGTGGGGATGACCATTCCTGCCGTGGCTCCAACTGCACGGTCGACCTTTCCGGAGATTGAGGCGGCCGTCCGCCTGGTTGGCGGCGGGCAACAGTTGCTAAGTGTTGGAGAGCGGGACATCTACGCCGAGTCGGTCTTCCTGGCGGATTCCTCGTTCTTCCGCGTCTTTGACTTCGAGGTGTTGGCGGGTCACCCCCCCAGCGCGCTCGTCGAGCCGAACACGGTCGTCCTGGCGGAATCGATGGCTCGGCGCCTCTTTGGTGATGTCGACCCGATGGGCCAGACTGTCCGGGCCAACCAGCAGAACGACTATCGGGTCACGGGCATCGTCGCGGACCCGCCGCCCAACTCTCACCTCGTCTTCGATGCGCTGGTATCGCTCTATCCGACCGACAGCGAAGAGGACGCAGGTTTTCGAGAGTGGCTCGAGTCATGGTCCGGGATAGGAATCATCACGTATCTCCTGCTCGACAGGCCGGAGTCGGCCGCCGGCCTTGAAATCAAACTTGAGGAGATGCTTCGCGAGCGTGACGTGAACTCCATCTGGAGTGTCACGCTGCAGCCGCTGACCGACATTCACCTCCGATCGACCGACATCGTCTTCGACGTCAACGAGGCGAAGAGCGATATCGCGTACGTGTGGGGACTCTCGATGGTGGCGCTTTTCGTGCTGCTGATCGCCGCGTTCAACTTCATGAACCTCTCCACCGCGCGCTCGGCAGACCGCGCCCGTGAGGTCGGAGTGCGCAAAGTCTCAGGTGCCAACCGCGAGCAGCTCATCGCGCAACACCTGGGCGAGTCCGTCGTGCTGGGAACGATCGCTTTCGTGCTCGCGCTCGCGCTCGTGGCACTACTACTGCCGGTGCTGGCCGCCACGTTCGACCGCCAACTAGGCCTCTACCTACTGGCAGACCCGCTGTTCTTGCTGGCACTCGCGGGGCTGGCACTCTTGATCTCGCTGCTGGCGGGCAGCTACCCCGCGTTCGTGCTCTCGCGCTTTGACCCGCTGGTGGTGCTCAAGGGCTCCTTCAAGCGTAGCGCGCGCGGCGAGTTGCTGCGCAAGGGACTGGTGATCACCCAGTTCACTGCCTCGGTGATGATCATCGTGGCCACGCTTGTGGTATCCGGCCAGCTCGAGCACATCATGGAGCGCAACATGGGCTACAACCGTGAGCAAGTGGTAGCCCTCTCGCTGAACAACCAGGACCTCCAGGCCCAGGCGCCGGCTTTGCGCGAAGAACTCGAGCGCATGCCCGCCGTGCTCGGCGTGGCACGTTCGAACACCCTCCCCGGCCGCGGCCTCGGCCGCCTCGGGATCGTCCCGGAGGGCTCAGACGAGGACGAAACCTGGATCACCAGCGTGATGATGATCAATGAGCACTGGCTAGACGTGCTCGAGGTAGAGCTCGCCGCCGGGCGCAACTTCTCGCCGGACCACGGCACCGATCAGCAGCAGGCGATCCTCATCAACGAGGCTACCGCGCGGGAGCTCGGCTGGGAGAACCCCGTTGGGCGCCAGATCACGGCGGCAGGCCAGGAGCGCAGCGTGGTGGGTGTCGTGCGGGACTTCCACTTCGCCTCGGTGCGCCACCGCGTCGAGCCGCTGGTGATGCTCTACAACCCCAACGGCGGCTCGCAGATGTCCATCCGGCTGGCGGCGACCGACGTGCGCCCGGCACTGGCGCAGATCGAAGAGACATGGACGCGCCTCTACCCGGACTTCCCCTTCGAGTACAGCTTCCTCTCGGACGAATTCGCGCAGCTCTACCAAGAAGAGGCGCATTTCGCGACGCTGGCGCGATGGTTCGCCGGGCTGGCGATCTTCATCGCGTGCTTGGGCCTTTTCGGGCTGGCTGCCTTCACCGCACAGCAGCGCACCAAGGAGATCGGTGTGCGCAAGGTGCTCGGCGCTAGCGTTCCGCGCCTGATCACGATGGTCTCGCGCGAGTTCGTTGCACTGGTCATCGTGGCCGTTGTGATCGCTGTGCCCATCTCCTACTGGGCCATGAGCCGCTGGTTGGAGGACTTCGCCTATCGAATCACGATCGGCCCCGGTGTCTTTGCGCTGGCCGGTGGCGTGGCACTACTGATCGCAATGCTGACGGTAGGCTACCACGCGCTCCGAGCCGCCAACGCGGACCCAATCCGTTCCCTCCGGACGGAGTGATGCGTGATTTCACGTGCTCACGCGTGCGCTCTCGCTCAGCACTCGAACCTGACTTATCTGCCTGTTTCCTGACAACGGTCAGTTGACACTCGGCACCCGGCATCCAGTCCCATGCTCCTCGAGGCCGCCGCGACGGCTGCATGCGCTACCGGGATGAACCCCTCGTGGGCCGGCAGCTCGACCTCCATCATGTCCGGCACCACGGGCGCCGCATCGCGGCGCTCACTCGACCAGCTTCCCATGGGTGGCCCACCTCCCCCCCACACCACACGGTAACCGTGGGTGGAGAACCGTGGGTGGAGCGACGAGGAGGCGCGACGGGCGAGGGTCGACGGCTCCGAGCGGCAGCAGGTTCACCTTCCACCACCATCGAGGGCGCGAGGCGGCAGCGAGCGTCCCTCGCGCCTCGTGCCGAGCCCAGCTCCGTCGCGCCGCAGCGAGGCGAGCGGGGGTGGGGG
>JBJHBB010000065.1:0-8239 GCA_050485265.1 Rhodothermales bacterium
GTGCTCACCATCAGGGAGCGCGGGGACGTAGGCATCAGACGGATGCTGGTACCGGTGGACTTCTCGGAGCGATCGAAAGCTGCGCTGCCTGTGGCCGAGGCGCTAGCCGACATATACGGTGCTACGATTGAGCTCATCTACGTCATCGACGAGGACGCCGTGCCCATGGCACACGTGCCTCTCCTCGGGCCGGTGCGTGTGTCGGCGGACGAGGTTCGTAACCGATTCAACAAGCTCATGCGGGATCTCGTCGAGGAGCACACAGCCGACGGCGTCGAGCGCGGGACCGTCTTGCTCGGCCATCCGGCCCGCGACATCCTCGATCATGCGGAATCGAACGCCGACATGATCGTGATGAGCACGCACGGCCGCAGCGGGCTCGAGCGGCTCTTCCTGGGCAGCGTAGCCGAGAAAATTGTGCGCCGTGCCCCGTGCCCGGTGCTGACGCTCAAGAGCTTCGGGAAGTCGCTTGGAGACTGAGCCGAGGCGCCTCCGCGCGGTTTTCGCCTATCCGATCGCTGGGCACCTGTAATTTCGCGCCTCCCAATCGTCATACCTGAGCGAGATGACCGAGAACGCTCCCGCGCGGACGTCGACTGCAGAACGAAAGCAAGCTCCCGCCATCGAGTCTCCCCGCGATGGGCGGCTCGTTCACGACAAAGCCATCGGCTTCAGTTGGGCGCCAGTGGATGGCGCCGAGCACTATCAGGTGCAGGTGGCGGCCGACGCGGAGTTTGAGGATGTGCTGGCCGCTGTAACCACGCAATCGACGTCAATCACCCTGTATGACACGATTCGTGTCGAAGGGATGCAGGAGCTCCACTGGCGGGTAGCCTCTGGTCCACGCGGGTCATGGAGCGAACCGGCAACGTTTCGCGCGGCCGATGAGCAGGTCTTGCTGACGGAGCGTCGGCGCCGGGACGAGCGCGCCGCCGTCCAGGCGCGCGTCGCGCTTCAAGAGCAGCTCGTCGATCAGGAGCGGATTCCCCTGGTTACGCCCGAAGATTCCACGCTGAGCAATGCTCTCGTGGGAGCAATTCTGGGGACCATCGTGGTTTCGTTTATCGTGCTGCTGGTCATTTTGATGATCTTCGGACAGGTGACATACCCCAGCGAGGCCGTGCTGCCGTAGCCGGATCACCCGGTGACCTGAAGTTGAGGAATTACCGTGGGTAGTCTGAGCCGCTATCTTGTCAGAGCGCTGTGGGGAAAGCTCCTTCGGCAGCGTGCGTGACCTTTCTGCCATTCGCTGCGGCTCGACTCAAGGACTCCCAGGAGGGGAATACCATTCTTGGCCCATGTCTTCGACCCCGAAGTCGTAGAACGTGCCCGGAGCGGCGATGAACGCGCGCGGGACGCTCTGCTGGCTCGCCTCGAGACGCTGTTCCGGCGGTTTTTCGTCAGCCGGATCGGTGCTCGCGAGGAAGTCGACGACCTGGTCCAGAATGCGCTCCTGAGGGTGCATTCATCCCTGACAGCCCTGCAGCGACCCGACAGGTTCAAAGCGTTCGCCATGAAGGCAGCCGTTTTCGAACTGCAAGACTTCTACCGAGGGAGGTACTCCTCGAGAGAGGCTCGCTTCGACCCTGATCTGCCCACGCCGGGTTCGGTCGATCCCGACCCAGCGGCGGCGCGCATCGACGTCGAGCGGGCGCTGGAGACACTCACCCCGAAAGCTCGACAGATTCTCGAACTCCGCGAAATGGGCTACCTCTATAAGGAGATCGCCGAGATCGTGGACACGACCGAGGCCGCTGTAAAGATGCAGGTCAAACGTGCCTTCGAGCGGCTGCGCCACGTGTTGGGCGTGCTTGCCTTGTTCGCGTCGGCCACCATCGCCGGCGGGGTCATCCTGTAATGAAACACGACTCTCCAATCGACCGGCTGGCGCCTGAACTGAATGAAGTTCTGGACGCCGGTGAACGCTCCGATCTCGACACAGCCATCGAGCAGGGTGACCCCAGCTTGATCCACGCGCTACAAACGTGGGCTGCAGCTTCGGATCAGATCTCGCTCGAGCTGTCGGCGGCTATGCCCCTGCGTGACCTCCTCGTGCACTACGCGCTAGCGGATTCGCCGTCGGTCCTCACGCTGGACGAGGCGCAGAAGCTGTCGTCCTCGATCGATGAGATCGAGGCGGCCATTCAGCGGCACCCTTCGCTCGAGGCAGAATTGTCCCGCATTCGCGCCGACCGCGACGCGTTCGAGGCGCTGTGGGACGACCGCGAGCCGGAAGCCGTCAATGGAGCAAGCAACCTTCGAGATGAATCGCGACCTGCTCGTGCTGCCGACCGGCTCCCCACGAAGCGGTCAACTCGTTGGGCATGGCGGGGTGCGGCAGCCGTCGCGATTATGCTATTCGTGCTTGCGGCTGCACTCCTGCTGCAACGCGATGCGGGCTTTGTGGAGGTGCGGGCCGCTGCGGGTGAATCCGAGCGCGTAGAACTCGGAGACGGATCGTCGATCTTGCTTGCGAGTGGCTCGACCGTTCGCTACCGATTGGATGCTGTGGATCGGCGCGTCCGGCTGGCGGGCCAGGCAGTGTTTGATGTGCGCCAGGACGACCGGCAGTTCGTGGTCGAAACCGAGGCGGCCACCGTCACGGTCGTCGGCACGACGTTCGGCGTGATCGCCGAACCCACGGAGACTCTCGTCACACTCGCGGAAGGAACAGTCGAGTTGGCTTCGCGCGTCGATCCGTCCCAAACGGTGCGCGTGGAGGCCGGTCAGCAGAGTCGCGTTCCTGCCGGTGGTGTACCCGAGGCGCCTTCCGCGGTTAACCTGTCCGAAGAGCTCGCATGGTCCGGAATGTGGTACTTCCGGGCCGAGACGCTCGGCCGCATCGCGCAGATTGTCGGCGACCATCACGGAGTCTCCGTCGAAGTTCCAGAGCCGTTGGCCGGGGAGCGAGTCACCGGCGCCTTCGACCGTGAGCAGCCCGTTGAGCAGACACTACAAACCCTGGCCTCCGCGTTGGGCACTTCAGTGGGAAGAGGTTCCGACGGTGGCTATCGTTTCGAGGCGTCTGGCGAGTAGGCGGCTATGACACCGGCACCGGGTGCGGTCCTTGCCCGCTGAAACACGGTGCCGCGTGATTCGTCCACCGCTCATGAGCCGTCTGGTGCAAGCCTGCCTGATCGCACTCGCCGCGATGTCCGTCGCGGCTGGTCCACTGTACGCCCAGGAACGGCAGTCTCCGACATTGCACCTCGAGGCTGACGTAGACCCATTGGCGGATCTGCTGCGCGAGCTGTCTCGGCAGAGCGGGGTCGACATCGTCTTCGCCGAGAGGACCGTTTCGGGCAGATTCGTCAGCGGGCGATTCATCGGCGATGACTTCGAGCTCGCGCTTCGCACGATGTTGCGGAGTTCTGGTCTGCGAGGGGAACGCGTTCGAACTCGGCAGTACGTCATTGTACCGGACATCGGTCTCGGTGCGAGCGTCCCCCAGCCCGACTTCAGGGGAACACTGGAAGGTGTGGTCATGGACGTCGAAACCGGCGAGGCGTTACCCGGCGCGCACGTCATGCTTTCAGGGTTGCAGCTAGGTACCGTCACCAACACGGCAGGCTATTTCGCGCTGGCGGGACTGCCGGCCGGCGACTATCGCGTGCGCGTCAGCTTTGTCGGGTACCGTGCGGCCGAGCTGGATCTCTCGGTATATCCGGCTTCGAAGCTCGATCGGCATGTCGTTCGATTGACGCCTCAGACCGTTTTGAGTGGTGCAGTCACCATCGAAGGAAACGACGGCGAGCGCGGGGACCTCGAGATCGTTCCGGGCGGAACGCAGGTCGACGTACGCTCGGCAGCGGCGATGCCGGTGGTCCTGGGTGAGGGCGATCTTCTGGCTGCACTCGAGTGGGTGCCGGGGGTCGCGCGCTCGGCCGAGGCGGGTGGTGAGCTCATCGTTCGTGGTGCCGACGCTCAGTACAACCGCTACCTGCTTGATGGCGCGCCCGTTATCCATCCGTGGCACACGTTTGGGCTGTTCTCGATCTTTCAGCCCGAGCCGCTCAAGTCGGTACGCCTGCACAAGGGTTCGTTCCCAGCCGAGCATGGCGGTGGGTTGTCGGCGGTGCTGGACATCGAGATGAGGGACGGTATGCGGCAGCGACCGGGCGGAATGGTCTCTGTAAGCCCCGTCTCTGTGAGGGGATATGTCGAGAGTCCGCTCGGTAGCAATGCGTCTCTGATGCTGACCGGCCGGCGTACCTGGCTCAGCCTGCTGTTGAATCCCCGTTTGCGCCTCGACCCTGCCGACGGGCTTCCGGCGTTCACGTTTTCGGCGCCCTTTAGTGATGTCGCCGCGAGAGATCGCCAGGATGTTGGGTACTTCTTCTATGATGGTGGGGCCAAGCTCTCCTGGCGAGTCGCTGACGGACATCAAATGTCTCTCAGCGCCTACGAGGGTGGCGACCGGCTGCGCGCGACGGCTCCCTTCTCGACGCTGCTGGGCTCCGGCGCGGGGTCGGACGGCACCTCTCCTGGTGCCGACTCGCTCAATCTCAGCGTCAATCACGAGTGGGGCAATCGCGTCATCTCCGGTCGATACCACGGTCTGATTTCACCCTCGCTCTTCACCACCGCGACTGCCTACTATTCCACTTATGGAGCACGCGAAGAGACACTCGCCCGACCGACCACGGCTCTGGAGTCTGACTCAGAGTACCGCGTTCGCTTCAGTGAGGTTGGACTCCGCGTGGATGTGGATCACTACGCATCACTCGCTCATCAGGTGCGTGCCGGATTCCGTGTGGTTGGACGGTATTTCTCAAGCTCGTTCTGGCAAGAGGAGCACCGGCATGGGGATCCGTACCTCCGGCGAGAGCAGTCGGACCGCGTGCGGGCGCTGGAGCTTGTGGGATACGTGCAGGACACCTGGCAGCCCGCTCCCGGCTGGCAGCTCCAGCCAGGGCTGCGTGTCGAATACTTCACTCTCGGGAGGCACGTATCGGTGAATCCGCGACTTCACGTTCGTCGGGCTTTGCATCGCGACGTCCTGTTTGCCCGTGCGGGTATCTCGCGGCAGACGCAGTCACACCACCGGGTTCGCGATCGACGAGCCACCTCGCTGGATCTAGCCTCAGAGCGCTGGGTGCTCGCAAACGAGCGCGTCCGGCCCGCATCTGCCTGGCAGGGTGCGGTGGGGATGGAATGGGCTGCTTCGAGCCGCATAACGCTGTCGGCCGAATTGTTTGGCAGGCAGCTGAGCGACATTCTGTTGGTCGAGCCAGCCGGAGGGCTGGCCGATGGAACTCACGGCGACGAGTTCGTAGCCGGTTCCGGGCGAGCCTTCGGAGTCGAAATTGCGGCCCAGCTGGAACGCGATCAGTGGCGGTCGGGATTGTCGTACAGTCTCAGCCGGTCGCAGGAGCGCTTGCCAGGCGGCAGCTTCCGACCCGCTCGATACGACGCCCCGCATCAGATCGAGGCATTCGTCATAGGCGGGCATGGATCATGGACCATGGCTGTTACGTCGACCGTTCGCAGCGGCTACCCGTTCACAGCACCGATTGGACACTTCACAATAAGCGACCCACTGGGTGACGATCAGACCTTCCTCTATCGACCGGAGGTCAACAACGATCGACTGCCCGTCTACGCCCGGGTTGATTTATCGGTTGGCTACGCATTCGACGCTCTTGGACTCCAGTGGGACGCACAGGCGCAGGCGTACAATGTGTTGAACCGGCGCAACGCGGTAGGAAGCCGCTGGGCTGCGCAGACGGCGTCGGTGCAGGAGGCCGAAGTGATCGGTCTCCCGCTGCTGCCCATGATCAGCCTGAAGGCGCACTGGTGAGTGGTCTCGCGCGGCGATTTCTCTATGGGCTTCTCGGCATCCTGCTGTTGGTGACGACTGGGTGCGATGCCCGGGTCACCGCGTCGAATGCCCTTGTTGTTGAGGCATACTTCGAATCAGGTGAGCCCTTGGGAGCGGTCCGATTGTCCAGAACCGCGCCGTTGGCCGCGATGACTGATAGTGAGCCAGTCGAAGCAGAGGTCCGTGTCGAGGTGGACGGTCTTTCGGTGATGTACTTGCCGGAGACCGCCAATCCCGGCAGCTTCATCCCCTCGATCTCCGTGGAGGCGCTACCGGGGATGGAGGTCGTCCTCGAAGCCACGACCCCGGATGGGCAGGTGTCGGCGGTTACTATAATGCCGCCGGTGATCGCGATCGACAGCGCTACAGTCTTGGCTTCGCCCGCTCCGGTGCGCGCAGCCGTCACGATCGATGGTGCGACGACTGATCGATGGGTCTACACTTTCGGGGTGGAAATCCACTGGACCTCGTCGGAAGTGGATGACGGATGGTGGGTGCGACCGTTGATTCGCCCTCCCGAGGGCACACCAGATGAGAGCGGGAATGCATTCGTGCGCCTGAGCGCCCTGGCACCGGAGGATGAGTTCGCCAACCCCGCGGATCCATCCGTGCGCTACTGGGAGGGTGCTTACGCGATCATCGTCCCGGGAAGCGATGATCCCTTGCCGTCGCACGAGATAGAACTGGTACTCCTCAGAGGCGGGCTGGACTACGCGCAGTTCCTCCAGTCTGCTGCCGGGGGATCGGGCAATCCAATCGGCAATGTCAAGGGCGGTCTTGGAATCGTTGCAGGCCTCTCAATCGATCGGGTCACCAGGGTTGTCGCCGAATAGATCGGGGCTTGCGGCCGACTGTAAGTTGCCGTCATGTCACGAAACCGGGTCAACGAACCGATTTCGTTGAGGCCGGGGCAGATCACGGCGGTCCAGGCTCAGCGGAAAGATCCCGAACGCGTCTCAGTGTTCGTGGACGGCGAATTCGCCTTCGGTCTGGCAGGGGACGTGGCCATTCGCAACGGTTTGCGAAAGGGGCTGCACCTCTCGGTATCTGACCAGGAGAAGTTGATATCCGAAGAGCAGTCGGGAGCCGCCAGGCGGCTCGCTCTCGAGTACATCGCTCATCGCGCGCGCACGACCGGTGAGCTTCGCAGGCGTCTTGGGAGGGCGGGCTTCAACGAGGACATCATTGAGACAACAGTCGACAGAATGTCCGAACTCGGATACCTCGATGATGCCGTCTATGCACGCACCTTTGTCTCAGAGCGATTCGCATCGAAGGGCCACGGCCCTTCGCGCCTCCAGGCCGACCTCCGACGCAAAGGGGTCGACCCCGACACCATTCGTCAGGCCATCGATGGACAGCTGCAGAGCGACGCCGTGCTGTCCGCTGCCATTGAGCACGCGCGCAGCCGGTGGCACCGCCGCCCCGTCGATCCCGACCCGCGGCGACGGTCCAAGAAAGTAGCCGACTTCCTTGCCAGGCGTGGATTCGGCTATGACGTAATACGCCACGCGCTCGACATCGTGCGTAAGGAAGAGGCTACCTAGGGCGCACCGAAACTCGTAGGATGTCTTCCCGTCTCGGGTGAAGTCAACAGGTCGGTAACTTCACGCCGACCCACTACTTGCTCGGCCAGGCAGCGGCCTCATGCCCTCATTCCCCCAGTTTGACAGTTTCGACCGAGGCATTCTGGCTGCTGGGCTCGTGGGGATACTTCTGGCCGCCTTCATCCTGCCGACTCATCATCCGGACTCCGCCGCACACTTCGGCGTCGGTGACGAGGAGGCCACTGAGCGTGCCAGGGCGTTTCTTGAGCTCGCGGGTTACTCGACGACCGACCTGGAACCGGTCGCTTTTCTCTGGCGCAGCCCGGAGCTGATCGACTCACTGCAGGCCACACTTGGTCGACACGCCGCCATTGCAGCGCTGCGCGACGGAGGTCGAGACCGCCTCCCGTCGCACTTCTGGCAGGTGATATTCCGTGGCCGCTCGGCCGACGGCTCCTTCGGCACTGGCGACGAGATTCGTGTGCGCGTGCTCCCGAACGGACGGGTCTGGGGCTTAGCAGCCCCGCAGAACATCGAGGCGGCACGAAGCGGTGATATCCAGGCTCTCCAGCGAGCGTTCGGACCTGAGCTAGACGCCGACGTCGATGACGCGCTCGCTCGCGCGGTCACCTTCGAGATCCCGGCTGACTCAGACGTCGACGAACTTCTCGATGAGCGTCCGACACCGGCCGACTTCACTGACGCCGTCACCGAGGGAACGACGCTTGCCATGGGCCCCGCCGCTGCCGCGGCCATCGCACGTGCCCACCTCGAGCGGACCGCGCTAGTCGAACTGCCCCTAGTCGTTTCAGCTGTTGAGCCTCATCCTTCCCGCGGTCGAACCGCTGCACGAGTGCGCTTTGTGGCGGAC
>JBJHBB010000066.1:0-8223 GCA_050485265.1 Rhodothermales bacterium
CCTCCCACCGGGAGAGCCCGGGAAGCCCTACGGCCACCAACTCTCCGCCACCGGGGGCACCGGCGCCTACACCTGGACGGTGATCGAGGGTGGCCTCCCCGGAGGCCTCGCGCTTTCGGCGGAGGGGTTCGTCTCGGGCACCCCATCCGAACGGGGTAGCACCACCTTCACGGTCCAGGTGGCGGACGGGGCGTCGGCGATCCACACGAGTCCCCTCACCCTGGTGGTGGCCGAGATCACCCCGCTCACGAGCGGCGTTCCCCTGGCCGGAATGGAGGGCGAGGCGGGGAGCATGGGGTACTACGGCATCGAGGTGCCACCGGGGGCCACCCGGTTGACGGTGACCGTATCGGGTGGCGAGGGGGACGTGGACCTCTACGTCCGGCGGGGGGCCCTTCCCGACCTGTACCTCTACGACTGCCGGCCGCTCCGCCAGGGGAATGAGGAGATCTGTACCTTCATGCCCCCGGTCCTCACCGCCGGACCCTGGTATGTGCTCCTCCGGGGGCACACCGGCTACCGGGGGGTGACGCTGCTGGTGGAGGTCGACGGGTAGCCCAGCCGGCTCCACGGCCCAACTCCCTCCTCGTCCTCCGGGCATAGATCGCTTCGTCTCCGCTCCGCGCGGGGGCCCTCGGAGTCGCTACGCGATCCCCATCGGCCCCATACGTCAGGTGACGTACGCCCGCGGGCGTGCCGGGACGCCAGCTTGTGGGGAGTAGCTGACGGCTCGTCCGGCAACTCGCACAAGAGGAGAAGGCCCATGAACAGGCTGACGGGGTCCCTGCTGGTGGCGATGACGGTCTTCCCGGGCCTCGGAGCGGCCCAGTCCATTCCCGCTCAGGGTGAACGGGTCCGCATCGGCCAATCCGACGGAACGGTCGTGGTCGGGAGCTTCGAAGGAGGCTCCACCGAGGCGGTGAGGCTCCGGGCCTCTCCAACGGGGGAGGAGCGCCTGATTCCGCTGGACGCCATCGCCCGGATGGACCGGAGCCTCGGGAGGGAGCGCAGGTTCGGCAAGTACTTCGCGGTGGGCGTGGCCTCCACCTCGGCCGCGGTGGGAGTCGTGTCAGGGATGTCGTGGTCACCCTGTACCTCCACAGGTCCCTTCTCCTGCATGCTTCACCCGAACTCACGGGGAGACGCGCTTGTCCTGGGTCTCGTGGGGGGAGCCGTGATCGGAATCCCCGTGGGGATCATCACCGGACTTGCCGTCAGGGAGGAGCGCTGGAGCCCGCTCCCGCTGCCGGGGTCCGGTGGGGCCACGTGGTCGATCCGGCCCGTGCTGGGGTCCCAGGTGGGGGTCTCGGCTTCGCTTGCGTTCTGATCGGCGGTGCTCCCGCTGTGGGGCAAGCGGCCGCCCCCGACGCCTCCGGGATCAGCTGGGTGGGCCGAGCCATCCCGGCAGGGCGTTGAACCCAGCCTCCCTCCCGGGGTAGATCAATCGAGGGCCACCGCGAGCGCGAAGAGCGCTGCGACCCAGCTCACTCCCGCGCTCGGACCGGTAGCCGGACCTGTTCCGGAGTGCACGAAAGGGAGAGAGATCGATGGCAGTCTGCGACACCTGCGGAAACGACTACGAGAGCACGTTCACCGTGCTCAAGGATGGCGGCACGCACACCTTCGACAGCTTCGAGTGCGCCGTGCATGCCCTGGCCCCCTCGTGCGCCCACTGCGGCTGCCGGGTCATCGGCCATGGGGTGCACGGCGACGACGGCAGGACCTACTGCTGCGCCCACTGCGCCGAGGCCGCCTGACGGCAGCGATCGCGACCGCCCTGTATCACTCGAGGGCGCGGGCGACCGCCGAGACGATGTCCTGCGGTGCGAAGGGCTTCGGGAGAAACGGGATGCCCAGGTCGCGCACCCGCTCTCCCATCTCCTCCTCCGTGTAGCCGGAAAGAAGGAGGGCACGGGTCCCCGGTGCCTCTCGCAGAAGCGACTCCGCCAGTCTGTCACCGCGGATGTCCGGCAGCCCGAGGTCCAGGATGAGCAGATCGACGGCGTGGTGACGGAAGAGGCGCGCGGCGTCCGCGGCGTCCGCCGCCTCCAGCACCTGATAGCCCGCGCGCTCCAGCACCTTCCGAAGGACCTTTCTGACGGCATCCTCGTCTTCCACGATCAGCACGGTCTGTCCCTGCGCCTCGATGGATGGCCCAGGCGCTTTCGGTTCCGGTGCGTCCACGGCGGCCGCGACCATGGGCAGCCACACCGTGAAGATCGACCCCTCACCCGGTCGGCTATCCACCTGGATCGTCCCGTGATTCTGAATGACGATGCCATGAACCACTGCCAGGCCGAGCCCGGTACCGCGTCCGCGGCCCTTGGTGGTGAAGAACGGCTCGAACAGGCGCTGGCGGACCTGGTCCGTGATGCCGCTTCCGGTGTCGCCGATCTGGAGCCTCGCGTAAGCGCCGGGTTCCAGTCCCAGTCGCTCGGCCTGGTCGCCGTCAGCCCGTTCGGCCCGTGTACGAACGGTCAGCGTGCCTCCATCCGCCATGGCATCACGGGCGTTCAGGGCGAGGTTCATCAGGACCTGCTGGATCTGTCCCGGATCCGCCCGCACGATGACCGGAGCCGGCTCAAGATCCGTCTCGACCCGGATACGCGCACCGAGTAGCCGCTTCAGCATACCGCTGGTCTCCTCGACGAGGGGGTTCAGGTCGATCGCGCGTGGTGCGGGGACATCCTTGCGACTGAAGGAGAGAAGATCCCGCGTCAGCGCCGCCGACTGTTCGCATGCGCGTCTGATGTCGTGAACGAGCGCGAGGGCTTCTTCATCATCCACCAGTTCCGTGAGGAGGTCTGCGCACCCAAAGATGACAGTCAGGAGGTTGTTGAAGTCGTGCGCGACCCCGCTGGCCAGCCGCCCCAGCGCGTCGAGCTTCTGCGACTGGCGGAGTTGCCCGAGTAGCTCCTCGCGCTCCGCCTCCCGGTCCGCGATCGCGCGCAGGCGCTCAAGCCACCATTGCACCCGCCTTCTCTTGAATTCATCGGATTCCGGTGCCGCCTGCATGAGGAGCTGCGGCGGTTCATAGTACGGATTGTCGTAGTCGCGCTCGCCGATCACGACCAGGGGATGCGTCCGGATGACGTCGTGGATGGTCGCGTCGTCGAAGCGCTCGCGGTGGTAGAAGCAGCCCACCACCATCCGTCGGCCCTCCAGGAACTCGTTGAGACGGGCTTCGTAGGGAATGAGACCGGCTGCGCCGTTCGTGGAAAGAGCCCAACTCATCTCGCCCAGGTAGCGGAGGCCGCTGAAGCGGTCTCGGGTCGCTTCACGGTCCTTGGAGTCCAGGTACTGCAGCATCCTGTCGGCCGAGAAGTCCCCATCCCGCAGATAGACGTCCCGGTCGCTCAGAATGTGGAGCGCACCTCGATGGAGTTCGGCCTTCACGTCGACCCCCCGGGCGGCCAGCTCGGTAAGCAGGCGATCGATCCCCGGCTCGCTGGCGACATAGAGACAGCGTTCCCCACGCTCGAACCCGGGTACGAGGAACGCACCGGCCGCCAGGAACCGCTCCCGGTCGTCCTGATAGATCGGGCACACATGGCTGCCATGAGGCAGTCGTTCGAGAGCGTCGAGTGCGCCCATGAGGGTCTTTCGGGCCGATGGCGCGATGCGTTGGAGCTTGCCGTCCGTGACCGCAGTTTCGCGCCCGGGAAGCGATCCGACAACGTTGTGCCGGTGAGCGCCGAGGTTCAGCGGACAGCGGAGCGGGTCCGCTACATCCCCGGTTCGGCTCGTGGAGGCGCGGGAGGGATACCGATGGCCCCCGATCTTCGGCCTCGCATCACATCCGCTTCAGATACTCGTGCACGAAGAGCACCGCCATTGAGCCCTCGCCGATGGCCGAGGCGACACGCTTGGCCGAGCCGGAGCGGACGTCACCTGCGGCGAAGACGCCGGGGCGGCTCGTCTCCAGCAGATGGGGCTGCCGGCGTGCCGTCCACGCTTCGGAATTCGCCAGAGCGGCCCCGGTCCGCACGAATCCCTTCTCGTCCTTCTCGATCTCCAGGGGGAGCCAGTCGGTCCGTGGCGTCGCGCCGATGAAGCAGAACAGGGCGGGGGTCTTGATCGTCCGCATCTCGCCCGTCCTGTTGTCGACGACCTCGACCTCGAGGAGGCTGCGGTCCTCGGACATCCGCCGGACCTCGGTCTCGAGGAGCACGTCGACGTTGGGGGTCTCCTCGCACCGCTTCGCGAGGTAGCTCGACATGTGCGCGTAGAGGTCGCCACCGCGGACCACCAGGTAGACCTTGCGAACCTCCCCGGAGAGGAAGACGCTGGCCTGGCCGGCGGAGTTGCCGCCCCCGACGACCACGACGTCCAAGCCCCTGCAGAGCTGCGCCTCGACGGGTGTCGCGGCGTAGTAGACGCCGCACCCTTCGAACCGTTCGCACCCCTCGACATCAAGGCGGCGATAGTCGGCCCCGGTGGCGATCAGCAGGCACTTGGCCGAGACCGTCTCGCCGTCGTCGAGGTGCAGCACCGCGTACTTGTTGTCGAACGACAGGCCCGTGACCGGCGAGGCGACGGGAAGGTGCGCGCCGAACTTACTGGCCTGCACGACGGCGTTCTCGGCAAGTTCGCGGCCGGTGACGCCGGTGGGAAAGCCGAGGTAGTTCTCGATCCGCATGCTGCGACCGGCCTGCCCCCCGGGCGCGTCCCGCTCCAGCACGACCGTGTCGAGCCCTTCGGAGGCGCCGTAGACGGCCGCGGACAGCCCTGCCGGGCCGGCCCCCACCACGGCCAGGTCGTACACGGTGTGCTCGAGCGGCCGGCGGAGGGCCAGCGCATCCGCCAGCTCCTCGTTCGACGGATTGCGCAGAAGCAACTTGTGACCCCAGGCGACGACGGGCGTGTCGGCCTCGGTCAGCCCGGCCTGCTCGAGAAACTGCTTCACCTGTGGGTCGTCCTCCAGGGCCATCCAGGTGAACGGCACCAGATTCTGGGTCAGAAACTCGCGGACCCGGTGGGTGTGCCTCGAATAGCGCGACCCGATCACGCGCAGGCCCATGAAGTCCCCCATCTCGTGGAGCAGATGGCGTCGGGCCATGAAGGCCCGGAGGATGATGTCGCCCAGGTTCGGGTGGAGATTCATGATCTCACGCAGGGCATCGTTCGAAATCTCGAACACGTCGCTCTCCCCGCGGACGACACCGCTGAAGATCGCCGGTCCCCCGGTCAACTGCGCCACCTCTCCGGTGAACTCCCCGGCCCCCAGGCTCGCGACGACCTTCGGCTCATCACCGGCGTCGTCGATGATCTCGACCGCGCCGGTCTTGACGACGTAGAAGTTGCTGTCGCGTTGCCCGGCTTCGAAGAGCTTTTCCCCGTCGCGGTAATGCTCGAGCCTCGAAAGAGGGCAGCCCTCCAGCACGGTGAGCTGGGCCTCGAGGAGCCTGGGGAATGCGGCGGCGTGCAGGTCCTGATCGATCATGGCTCGGACTCCTTTGGTCCTTCACGCTTTGGATCGAAGCGCGGCGAATACCTCATCTCGTGACGCCTTATCGCAGCGCCGACCCTCACGAAGCGCCTCTGCGAGGGCGATTTCTTCGAGTGCGCCGGCGACGACGTCTTGGAGAAGGTCGCGCCGCTCCTCGAGCGCCTCGATGAGGGCTTGCTTCAGCAGCACCCGGAGTGAGTCTTCAGAAATCGAGAGGTCGGCCACGGCATCACGCCGCTAACCGAAGCGGCTCCCGAATCACGTCTGGTCCTTCTAGTTCTTCTTCAGCGAGGGCGCGATTCGCCACAAGGACGAGCGCGACGGCTTCCTTCAGGTTCTCTCTCGCTTCGTCGAGCGTAGCGCCCTGAGTATTGGCGCCGGGCAACTCTTCGACGAAGCCGATATAGCCTTCCGGCACCTTGCGGAATACAGCAGTTACGGTCATGGCTTGCAAGGGGATGAGCCCTCAAGGTAGGGCTTCAACGCCCGAAATCGGAAAAGGGCACCTAACGGTTTGCGCTTTAGCCGCCTCAGGAGCGCGGCGCTGGAGCGGAGCTAAGGAGTCGGCAACGGTAATCTAGGGCAGGACGGTGACCGTGAGGTCGGCTAGAGGCGCTGGTTATGCTGCCGTTACTCCTCGCTTGATGAGGCGCCAAGTTGCCGTGAGGAATGAAACACCTTCCCGCATATCCTCCTGTCCGATCTCCGGCACTACCCGTCCCGACAACGGGAAGGACTCCAGCCTGTCGACCGACGCCAAAAGACGACGTATCACCACCTCGGCATAGGCGGGAGCGCTCTGGGCAAGGTAGTCAGCGATCGCCTCGAGGTCGGCCGTTGCCCGTGTTGTCCAGACTACCTCTGCCACGACGCGATCTTCGATTCGAGCCGGCGCCGGATTTCCTCGTGGGGTATCGTCTCTCCCCGCCGAGCCTCTTCGAGCCCCTGCTCGATCTTACTGAGGAAGAGCAGGCGCTCAATCGCGTCGTCGAGCGTGGCATCGTCGGGCAAAGAGGCGACAGCCTCGACAATCTTACCCTTGGTGATGGTGGAAGGCATGGCCGTCAGAGCTGTGGTCTGCTAAAGAACGGTCGCGGGTTCAAAGTAGTTCAGGCGAGGCGCTTCTTACCGGCACCGGGCAGCATAACGTTTTGCGCTTACCCGCGAAACGCAACGCGGGTGCTCGGGCTAGCAATGAAGACAGTGAATCTGAGGGAGGCAAGGCCGTTGAGCGTTTCGTCAGCTAGAGCGGCTGGTTAGCTGCCCCCATATTCGTTAAGTCAAGCTGCAGGCCTTTTCAATGCAGGAAACTGAGCGATCTGAAGAGAATCGAGATCGGCTCGCTCGCTCGCATGCTCCACTGTGACGCCAATGACGTTGCCTTCACCGTCGTAATCGAGCACGACGTCTGGTGCGACCTCAGCCGCGTCCGCGCTCAGGCCGGGCCGCAGCGCGATGTAAAGCGTGTCTGTCTCGGGGAAGTACTCAAACCTCATGACTGGTGGCCCTTCTCGGGCTGAAAATCGCGGTCAGGGAAGGCATTGTGCAGCGTCTGGCCATCAGATAAGGTAATCACGCGCAGGTACTTGCCGAGTTCATCGACGAAGATCCAGTGCCGGATTCGACCGTCGTGCTGGGTCTCTTTCGCCATGGGCTGGCGCACGGCCTGTTCGCACCACTCGAGCCGGATGTAGGGTCGCTCTTCCAGCACGCGCCGCTTGAAGTATTCGGTCTGCTTCATTTGCCGAAGCTACGGCGCCAGACTCGGATGCCAAGATGGGGCAGCTAACGTTCTACGCTTAGCCGCGAAACGCGACGCGGATGCTGGGGTAGGCTATGGAGAAAATGAGCATAAGGAAAGCGAGGCCGTGGAGTGTTTCGTCGGCTAGAGCGGTGGGTTATGCGTACGGTTCCTTACCCTGACGTATACACGGAGGTCGGCCGCTGGGACGCCGTCGGATTCCCCGCCGCCCGCCTCAAGATGGACGTGGTAACCGTCTTGCCCTCTCTCCCCGCCCCGGATGCACGTTCTGATCGCCTCCGCCACGTCGGCGAGCGCGTCCGCATCTCCAGTAACGAGTACGCCGTGATCGAGCGCGGCGGCGGTGAGCGGGTGTCGCGTCCGCACGACAAGCAAGATGGCGCGGCCCCCCTCTAGCGTCCGCGCTTCGATTTGCTCCACGCCGCCGTCACTCCCGACTGAGGACACGACGGTGAGGAGGTGGCGGAGGTCGTCCAACTCGCCACTGACGTCGAAGGTGGAGAACAGCCGCTCCCGAGTAGCGAAGAGACCTACGGACTCGCGGTATGGGGCGTTGACGTAGCCGATCTCAAGCATCGACGCAAGTACGCATAACGGATGGCTGCTTAGCCGCGAAACGCACTGGCAGCACGGTGAATGGGAGCAACGTAGATGCCGCCCCTTAGGAAAGCAAGACGGCGGCGCGTTTCGTCGGCCTACAGCAGCGGGTTCTGCCGCCCCGTCAATGGTGCCACAGAATAGCGGTCGATACAACCTCACAGCCGCGCACCGCCGCGATTCCTGTCCAGCTCGGCCACGGCCCGTCAAACACCCACAGCGTAGCGCCGGACTCTGCCGCAGCCTCCAACGACTCGATCTCCTCTCGGAGAGCAGGGCCAGAGACAGGCTCGTTGTAGAGTTCGGCGGGGGGCTGCCCCGCCACCTCCGTCACCGCCGAGTCCAGCTCGTCGAGAGCGACGACCCGCTGGAAGCCTTCGACGTGGTGACCCAGCCTCTCACTCCCGCATCGTCG
>JBJHBB010000067.1:0-8180 GCA_050485265.1 Rhodothermales bacterium
CTCCACGTCGCTTGACAGGTCGTTGGCGGTCGCGTATCGCTCCGAGGGCTCTTTCCGCAGTGCCTTCAGAACGATCACGTCGAGGTCCCCAGAGAGCCTCCGCCGCAAACTCGCCGGATCCACCCCTCGCGCACGGCTGAGTGTATCGGCTGTCGGTGAAGGATTCTGGGTAAGCAGTGCTTCCCCGATCGGCCTCTCGACGACAGTGCTCGGGCGCGTGGGCTCCTCCTCCAGAATCACCCGTTCGATTTCGTGCCTCACGCGGCTCGGCAGCCGGTAAGGACGACGACCCGTCAGGAGCTCGTAGAGCAGTATCCCCAACGCGTAGACATCGGTGGCAACGGTGATGGACTCGCCCCTGACTTGCTCGGGGGCGGCATACTCCGGCGTCATGGGTCCTGAGCCCGCCACCGTCACGCCCGGCGCGTCGTTCTCGAGCAATCGGGCTATTCCGAAATCCAGGAGCCGCACGGCCCCGGCCGGCGTCACCAGGATGTTAGACGGCTTCAGGTCGCGATGTACCACCAGGTTCTGGTGCGCGTACGCGACCGCGTCGCAAACCTGACGAAAGAGCGCCAGACGCTCGGTGACTGATAGCTGAGCCTCATCGGCAAAGCGAGTCACTGGCACCCCGTCGACGTAGTCCATCGCGAGCCACGGCCGCCCGTCATCGGTCAGACCCCCGTCGTGTAGCCGCGCGATGGCTGGGTGGTCCAGTCGTGCAAGGATTTGCCTCTCATCAAGAAACCGCGCCCTCAGCTCCGGACTGAGGTCAACCCGAACCACCTTGAGCGCCACCGTCTGCTCAAACGCTCCGTCGGCGCGCTCCGCGCGATAGACCGTTCCCATGCCGCCAGCACCGACGCGTTCCTTTACCCTGTACGGACCCACGACCGAACCCAGCAATGGGTCACGATTGTCAAGAGCGCGCTCGAGAGCAGGCACCAGCACCTTCTCCCCCATCTGCTCCACGAAACCTTCTGCCTGAGAGTCGGCCGCCAGCAACGCCTCGACCACTGCGCGCAGCTCGGAGTCGTCACCGCACGCTATTGCCAGATATGCCGCGCGATCCGACGGTGGCAACGACACCACTTCCTCAAACAACCGCTCGACTTCGTCCCAACGTCCGCTATCCATTTACAAGCAAGGTTTGCTGCGTGCACATGTTCAGATGATCTGAGAACCTAGAGACCGTGTCTCTGCTGAAGCTCCCCTGCCCTGCCGTTGTCGCCAAGCTCCGTGTGCAACCGACTAAGCAAGCGCGCCACATGCTGGGAATCTGGGTGACGGGCTCCTGACCGGGCTTCGTGACCGGCGAGACTTTCCTCCAGCAGTGGCTGAGATTCGTCGAGATTCCCCTGGAGCAGCAGTGCCTCACCCAGCCAGCCCTTGGACCCGTACACGGGGAGAGCGTCAGAAGGAAGGGACTGACTGTATGCCTCCAGGCCGGTCCGCAGAGCAGCCTCGGCTTCGCCGAGCCGACCAGCCTGTATGAGGGCTCGTCCGAAACCGATATAGGCTCCGGCGATTCGACCATGACCCGGAGGAAATGAGGCCTCGAACAGCTCAATCGCTCGCTGGAAAATGGGGATCGACCCCTCGGCATCGCCGTCGTCTCGCATCGCATCGGCCAGACTCTTAGCAGCGATGGCCACGTGGGGATGCTGAGGTCCGAGCTGAACCTCAAAGCGATCGACGGCCATTTGCAATAGCTGTCGGGCCTCGGGATAATCCGGAATACCCAGCGCCACGATTCCCTGCGTCAACACCAACTCTGTGGTCTCGGGGTGATCATCCCCGAGGATCATCTGGCGCAACTCGAACGCCTCTCGGACCAACGGTCTAGCCTCGACCGCCTGCCCCTGCGAGTGGAGCAGCATCCCCAGGTTGTTGAGCGCCGTGGCCAGACCTGGATGCCGTGGAGCGTGGCGGCGGTGCACATCGATGGCGTGGCGGTACTGATTCTCGGCCGCCTCCACTTCTCCGATCTGCCGACTCCGGGTCATCCTCACCCACTTCGCGCTCGAAGATCGCGAGCGCCGAGCGGTAGCGCGCGACGGCGTCATCGTGGCGGCCCTGAGTCGAGGCCAGCGTGCCCATGTTGCCGAGGATGCGCGCCGACTCCGCACCGCGCAGACCCAGGTCCTGTTTCACCTGGAGCGCTTCCCCGAACAGTGAGTCGGCTGCGGCATATTCTCCGCGAGCCACCGCAAGGGCAGCCTGGTTGTTGATCACCGACGCATACGAGGGGTTCGCGCGACCCTCCGCGCCGAGCGCCTCCAGTTCGGCCCGGGCTGACGTGAGAATTGAATCAGCCTGCTCGTGCAGACCGAGTTGCAGGTAGGCGCGACCGATCACCGATAGCACTTCGGCGCGGACCTCGGGCTCGCCGGCAAGCGCGCTCGCGCGCTCGGCACCGCGCTCCAGGAGGTCGCGCGCGGTGGGCATGGTTCCCTGGGCCACCTCCGGCTGACTGGCGATGAACAGCGAGAGGAGGAACGAGGCCACCTCGTCCGACTTCCGCGCCTCAACCTCAGCCCGGTCTCGCTCCGCGGCGACAACCGCGGATTGATAGGTGACGGTGACCAGGTAGGCGATGGCTAGAACGGCTATCGTCACCGCGGCTGCCACGGCCAGTCGGTGGCGCCGCACGTACCGATCCGCGCGATATAGGAGCGTTGGCGGGCGAGCTCTGACGGGGCGTCCCGTGAGATGACGTTCGACGTCTTGTTCGAAGTCGTTGGCAGTAGCGTATCGCTGGTCGGGCTCCTTGCGCAGCGCCTTCAAGACGATCACGTCCAGATCGCCCGACAGCCGTCTCCGCAGCGCTGGGGGATCGACGCCTCGCGCCCGACTGAGCGTGTCGGCGGTTTCCGGTGCGCGCTCCTCCCTCGACGGTGGACGTTCCACTGCCGTACTCGGGCGCGTTGGCTCTTCCTCGAGTATCACCCTCTCGACCTCGTGACGAATCCGGCTCGACATCCGGTACGGCCGGCGGCCCGTGAGCAACTCGTAGAGGAGGATACCCAGCGCATAGACATCCGTGGCGACGGTGATGCCCGTCCCGCGAACCTGTTCGGGGGCGGCGTACTCGGGCGTCATCGGGCCGGACCCTGCCACCGTAACCCCTTCCGCCCCTTCATCCATCAGGCGTGCAATGCCGAAATCCAGCAGCTTGACGTCGCCGGAGGCCGTGACCAGAATGTTAGAGGGTTTGAGGTCTCGGTGTACGACCAGGTTCTGGTGGGCGTACGCCACGGCCCGGCATATCCGGCGAAAGAGTTCTAGCCGCTCGTTGATCGAAAGTCGGTGCTCGTCGGCGTACTGCGTGATCGGGAGGCCATCTACGTAGTCCATGGCCAGCCACGGCCGGCCGTCCTGGGTGAGTCCGCCGTCATGCAGTCGGGCGATGGCCGGGTGGTCGAGGCGGGCCAGAATCTGTCGCTCGGCCAGAAAGCGGGCGCGCAGGTCCGGCCGAAGATCGACGCGCACCACCTTGAGCGCCACGGTCTGCTCGAAGGCCCCGTCGGCCCGCGAAGCTCGGTAAACGGTGCCCATCCCCCCGACTCCGACACGCTCCTCGATCTTGTACGGCCCGACGATGGATCCCAGCAGGGGGTCGCGCTCGTCCAAGGCGCGAGCGAGCGCAGGACCGACCACCTGCTCACCCATGTCGTCGACGAAGGCGTCGGCGCCCTCGTCTGCAGCAAGAAGCGCCTCCACTTCTGAACGTAGCGCATCATCGTTGCCGCAGGCTTCGTCCAGAAACGCCGCGCGTTCCAACGGTGGCAACGCCACGGCCTGATCGAAGAGCCGCTCAACTTCCTCCCATCGGTCGGTATTCATCAAGACGCGGGTATGTGGGGGATTGCGCGCAGGGTCACGGGGTCATCAGCAGCGCGCGCTCCTGATTGATGCGTTCTGCCTGCGGACTGTTGCTTCCAAATCGTTCAGTTGCGTGTTGGTGTGCCTCATCGAAGGCGGCGACGGCTTCGGAGGTCCGTCCCGTTCCTGCCAACGCCCTCGCCAGGACCGCCAGAGCATTGATCGAGGCTGGGTGCGCCGGACCCAACCCTTCAGCAAGTATTGTCACCGCCTGCCGCGCGGGCGCACTCGCGCTCTCGAACTGCTCACTCTTCACGTGGGCGTCCGCCAGATTCATCAGCGCTATTCCGTAGTTCGGGTGGTCTTCCCCGATCAAGTCGGCGTAGCGACCGGCAGCTTCCTGAAACGCCGCTGCGGCTGCTACGAAATCGGCCCGCCGTGAATGGACGAGTCCGATGTTGTTGACGATGGTGGCATACTCGGCACTGTCCTCGCCGATCATCTCCCGGTAGCCGTCGGCCGCCTCCTCTAGGTGCTCAATCGCCTCGTCGTAGCGTCCGGCACGCCAGAGTGCCAGCCCGTAGTTGTTGACTGTCGAGATGATGTGTTCGGAGTTGGGGTCGAGGGACTCACGTCGCATCTCGAGAGCGGTGGCGAGTGTCTCGACCGCCTCCTCGTCCCGTCTCTGCTCCAGATAGAGCGTGCCCAGGGTGTGCAGTGCCTCGGCCACCTGCGTGCTGGGCGGGGGGAAGTGGGTAGTCCGGATCTCGACGGCCTCGGTGATGAGGTCCTCGGCTTCGTCGTAGCGCCCCTGTCCGATGTAGACCGAGGCGATCACGTTCATCACGTGCGTCTGCATGTCGGGCCGGTCGGCCAGCGCGTTACGGGCGCGCTCGATCCCCAGAGTCAGCATCTCATCGGCGGTCCGCGCGCCACCGTCAGCAAGCTGCGGATTGGCCGTCGCGAAGAGATCAATCATGAACTGGGTCGTTTGCTCTGACCGCTCCGCCTCCTCGGTAGCGCGTACTGCCATTTCCTCGGCCCTCGCCCGCTCGGACTCGGCTCGATCAGCCTGCCATAGCGCAGCACCCAATCCGCCGACCAGCGCGAGGAACACCAAGACCGCAGCACTGACGGCTACGCGATTACGTCGCACGAACCTTCCGGCGACGTACCGCCAGGACTCCGGTCGAGCCGAGACGGGATACCCCGTTAAATGCCGCCTGACGTCCTCAGCAAGAGCCTGTGCGGTTTGATAGCGACGCTCTGGTGCTTTGCGGAGCGCCTTCAGCGCTATCACGTCGAGGTCCCCGCTGAGCTTTCGCCGAAGCGCGGGTAGGTCTGCCCGGCGGGCCTGCCCGACCTTCGTCGAACGATCTTCTTCGCTAGCCGTCCGGGACGTTCGCACCACAGCGGTGCTGGGTCGCGTTGGCTCCTCTTCCAGGATGACCCGCTCGACTTCGTGGCTTGCACGGCTGCCCAGTCGGTAAGGCCGCTGCCCGGTGAGCAATTCGAAAAGGAGGACTCCCAGCGCGTAGACGTCAGTAGCGACGGTGATGGCATCGCCACGCACTTGCTCTGGCGCCGCGTACTCCGGCGTCATCGGCCGTTCCGCGAGCCTGGTGAGCTCCTGACTTTCCTCCTCGAGCAGCTTCGCAATCCCGAAGTCGAGCAACTTCACCTCACCGGACTTCGTGACGAGGATGTTCGACGGCTTCAGGTCGCGGTGCACGACAAGCTTCCCGTGCGCGTGGGCCACGACTTCGCAGACCGCGACGAACAGCTTCAAACGGTCCTCAATCGAGAGCCGCTGGTCATCGGCATATTCAGTGATAGGTACTCCGTGGATGAGCTCCATGGCCAGCCACGGCCGACCGTCCTCGGTCACTCCTCCGTCGTAAATGCGTCCGATTCCTGGATGCTCAAGGCGGGCGAGAATTTGCCGTTCCGCAGCGAAACGTCGGATCAACTCGGGGGAGATATCACGACGAACGAGTTTGAGCGCGACGGTCTGCTCGTATGCACCGTCGACGCGCCGGGCTCGATAGACCGTCCCCATTCCCCCGCTACCGAGGTGGTCGGTGATTTCGTAGGGTCCGATGCGAGTGTTCCGCATCGGGTCTCTTGCGTCCAGGGCAGCCTCCAGGGCGGGCGCTACGAGGTGCTCGCCCATCCGCTCGAGAAAGTCATCGGCCTCCGGATCGGCGCCAAGGAGGTCGCGGACCTCATCGCGCAACTCCGGATCGCTCGCCGTCTCGGCTGCGATCAGCCGAGTGCGCTCTTCCGGCGGAAGCTCGGCGGCTCGCTCGAACAGCTCCTCGACCCGCGCCCATCTCTCGGCATCCATCGGTGGCATCGAATTGGTTCACGCGATGCGTCTCCGACCTGCCCGCCGCTGCCGTGCAGCGGTACGTCAGAGACGCCCCCGGGGAAGATATGCGGCAATGCCCGCCTAGCCTGTCTGGGTGGCTTGCAGGAAAGCTTGGGCCTCGTCTGGCCTCCCCCACATGCGGTAGATCGTGAGCACACCGTCGTGCAGTTCCTTCACGTAGCGGTCGAGCGGACCTCGGTGGCTTGCGAAAACGTGGTACGCCTTGAGCATCAGTTGCTCGGCCTCGGGCAAGTCCCCCCACATTGCGTGGACCGCCCCCAGCCACGCCGCTGCCTCGGCAGTGGCGATGTTCTCCGGCCCCAGGTTCTGTCGGCGCCAGTCATAGGCCGGTTTGAGCAGCTCGTGGGCCTCGTCATAGCGACCAGTGTGGAAGTAGAGCGCTCCCAGGTGGACCTGCGCACGCATCACCAATGGGTGCTCGCCGGGTAGGTTCTGAGCCAGCTGACGGTATCCAAGAATCAGGTCGGATTCGGCGTCGTCAAAACGGCCCTGCTCCACCGCTACGATCCCCATGTAGGAGCGGATGGCCGAACGCTGGATCCGAGTGTCGGCGCTGCTTGTCTCCGCGGCGCTCAAGCCGCGCTGAAGAATTGCTTGCGCCTGATTCAACTCTCCCCGGTGACGGTAAAGCGCCCCCAACTGGTAATGCCCTTCGATGTATTGAACATCGAGGCCGGTCTTTCGGGCGAGGTCGATGGCCGCGTAGAAGCGTTCCTCTGCGACCTCGTTCTGAGCGAGCGTCGCGTAAGCATTCCCCTGCCGCAGCATTACGTGGGTTGCCAATGCCGCGTCGCTCGGTTCATTACTCAGGAGTGAGAGCGCTTCGTCGAAAAGGGCGACGGACGTCTCGACCTCGCCAATGCGGAAATAGACGTTGGCGAGCGTCTCCAGGCTTGCAGCCAGTTCAGCCGGAGTGACGTCAGCACTGCCACTGTTGAAGAGATCACGGCGGATTTCAACCGCGCGTTCCGCAGGTCGGCGTGCGCTCTCTGCAGCACCTACGCCCTGCATCGTGTTGGCGATGACCGTGAGCAGATCAGCCTGCACGTCGGGTTCGTCGAGCAGCGCCTCGGAGCGCATCACGCCACGTTCGAGAACGGCCTGTGCGGACACGTCGAGCGAGGCGTACGACTGGACATAGGCACCGGGGACGACGGTGGGGTCGGCGACCTGAAAAAGCCCGATGACGAACTCGGTGATCAACTCCGCCTTCGCTGCGGCCCGCTGCGCGCGCTGCGCCTCGACTTCGGCACGTTCTGCTTGCCAGAGGGCCGTTCCTAAGCCCACCAACAGTGCGAGCGCGATCGCGACGACGGCGCCTACGCCTACGAGGTTGCGCCTGACGAATTTCCCCACCCGGTAGCCCACGGTGTCGGGCCGCGCTCTGACGGGCTTTCCGGTGAGATGCCGGCGAACGTCGGCAGCGAACGCATCGACAGACGGATAGCGGCGTTCAGGCTCCTTGCGAAGCGCTTTGAGCACGATCGTGTCAAGGTCCCCCGTCAAGCGGCGCTCGATGCCGCGTGGATGCATCGGCGATCCAGCGACTCTCGCCCGCTCGTTGGCAAGCTCCCTGGCCACCGTGCTCGGCCGTGGCGGCTCGAGCGTGAGTACAGCCTCTTCCACCGCCCGGCGCTTCCTGGCATCCACCCGGAAGGGCCGGCGGCCCGCTAGTAGCTCGAAAAGGAGTACGCCGAGCGCGTAGACGTCGGTGGCGACCGTCACCTCGTCACCCTCGAACTGCTCAGGTGCCGCGTACTCCGGAGTGCAGAGTCCTGCATTCCCGCGGGTGGGACTTTGTTCGGGGAAGTCCTGCTGGAGCAGCTTGGCAATCCCGAAATCCAGCAGCTTGACCTGCCCCTCCTTCCCCACGAGGATGTTCGACGGCTTGAGGTCCCGATGGACAGTCAGGCGTGCGTGCGCGTATGAGACGGCGTCGCAAATTTTCAGGAAGAGGTGCAGT
>JBJHBB010000068.1:0-8154 GCA_050485265.1 Rhodothermales bacterium
CTCCATGTCCGACGGCGCCGCATAGATGATGTGCCTGACGTCAAGTTCCTCCGCGAGCAGCTGGACCGCGTGAGCCGCGCGTCGCGCCTGGTCCTTGCGGTACTCGGCCTGCTTGTCTTGACGCTGGTCCTTCGACTGATAGTCGGCGGTGAGGATTTCTCTTCCCTCAAGGTCGAACACTTCCTCTACGAGGCCGATCTGGCTGAAGAAGAACCGCAATTGCTTCTGCGAAAGCAGCGCGATCCCGAAGCGATCGTGCTCGTCGCGGAGCCGCACCAGCGGCCGCACGTACGGACGACGATCGACGTAGCTCATCGTCGGTGTCTCGATGGCCAGACCGAACTGCCGGAAGAGCCCGATCGACTCGCAGGCATAGAAGGCCAGCCCACGTCCCGTGCGGGGGAGCCCCTTCGAGAGCGCCTCTTCGACTCGTGCGAGTTCGCGCCGAACGGTTTCCCCGTCGTGATGTCCGTTTGAAGACTCCAGGGTGTCCTTGACCAACTGCTTCAAAGCAATCTGCCAGCCGTCTCCAGCTCGCATCTCTGGCGTGAGCGCCATGAACAGGGACAGAATGGGAGCGTCTGAGCTCTCGATTTGCGAAAGCTCCGTCAGGTGCGGCGTGTCCAGGTAATGAAATCCGGGGGTTGTCGTGCGCTCGCGGAGTTGGCTTACGAGCGAATCGCGAAGGTCAGGGGTGAGTGCGGTGCTCATCAGGATTGGGTTAGATGGGAAGGGCAGGGCCTGCGATTTGACGCGGGCTCGCAGAGTTCTCAGTCGTCTTCATTGCTACGGCCATCGGCGTGCGCGGTGCCGAGCCACTGGCGGACGTGCACACGGGCCTGGTTCAGTGACTCGGCCACGTCATGTAGCGACCGCTCCAATACCTGGGCGACGTCGCTGATGGGGAGGTCAAACTCATCGTGAAGCTCCACGATCTGTCGCCCGGAGGGGTCGAGACCCGCATCTTCCAGAAACTGTAGCTCCTCCTTCGTGAGCGAGCGTCGCGCGTCGACCTCGATGTCGTCCGGCATGGACGCCGGGAGGATATCCTCGTACGTCGTGACCGCAAATGGCTCTACGGCACCGAAGAACCCGTCGTCGATTCCGTCGATGTCTTCGCGTTCGGCGACTTCCTCATCCAGCGAGAACGCCTTCCGGCTCCGGTACTGATTCTCGTCGCTGGCGATGCGCGTGAGGGCCCGCTGCTGCAGCGAGAGCAACCACGAGAGCATGCGCATTTTGCCGATGGGGAAGTTGTCGCGACCATCGAAGGCACGTAGCAGCGTCTCACCGACCAGCTCCTCGGCATTGAGCGTGTCGGTCGGAAGCTCCTCCGTATCGGACAGCGTCTCAATGGACGTTCGCGCGGCACGAGTGAGCGCTTCGCGATGAGGGGCCACACTGGCCTCGAAGGCGTCTCGGTCGCCTAGAAGGGCGCGCTGCCAGACCGTCGGGTCGACGGCCTGATCGGGTTGATCGGTGCTCATTGACAGAAGGGAGGTACGAGAAGACGGGACGCACCCGGGGCGCGCTGCAGGTTGTATGAGGCGGACCCACCGAGGGTCCCCACACTCAAAATCCGGAGCAACAAAAAAGGGGAGCCGGCGTGGCCGACTCCCCTCAAAATTGCAGCGCCTCCGTCAGAGAATCTCCGAGTAGAAGCGGAAGCGTCGTGGATCTATTTCGCGATCGAGCGACACAGGGCGTTTGCCAACGGCCCAGGCCGGCTGAATGCGTCCGACCATCGAGCGCTCGCTGTAGAAGTGCCGCGTCTTGATCGAGAACGGTCGTTCGTAGGCGGGCGCCTCGAGCACGTCGAACGCAATCTGCATTGCGGTCTGCCAGCCGCGGACGTGCGAGGATTCACTCAAGTTGGCGTAGTGGCGGCGCTTCGGGCTGTTCCGGTTGAAGGCGCTGAACTGCCACGGGTCGAGCACTACGTCACGATAGGTCGAGGCACCGCGATATCGCGTTTCGACACGGTTTCGGACGACCCAGGCCACGAGCTCCTGCTCGTCCGGCCGCTTGGTTTCCGAATAGATCACTCGTGCTAGCCAGAGCACGTCATCCTTCACGGCCTCACTTGCGAACTTCGGCGATGTGACGGGGGCGACCTGGTTGAGCGACCTGTTTTCTACGGCAGGCATCTTCTCAGCCAGGGTGTCCCGGTCGACCGAGCTGAACGCTAGCGTCAAGCCAAAAAGGAGCATCGACAACAGGGCCGCCAGCCCTCCGATGACCTTCTTGCTCGCAAAAATGTTCATATGCGTCGAGGTTTGGTTAACTATCCGCGCGACACCGGGGAATCCCCCGGGGCGGCCTCCTCCCGTTCCCCATCCAATTCCCTGCCAGCCCTGACCGAGCAGGCCACTTGGGGATGAAGGTCACATGAAGTAGACCTCCAACTGAAAGAACAGTCGCTCGCGCGTGCTCGAGCAGCGCTCAACTTCGAGCGCCGACGACGAATTTAGGGCGCTAACCCGCCGACTTTGCGCAGGTAAGACCCAGGTTGTTTCAAATTTTTGCTGAGGGTCATTGAGCAAGTCTCTACCACAAACGACTTGGCCGCCTCGAGTTTTCTGGCGTCCACGGGAAGCATCCCCCACACACCGAAACACTGCGTTGCGTCATGATGCTACAGGAGTCGATCGTCGATCCGCCCAATGACTATCATCGCTGACACGAGTATCCCGAATGCTGCACATGTCTTCGGACGTTGGGGTGATGTGTCCCTCATTGACTCGGAGGACATTACCGGCGCACGTGTTGCTTCAGCGGACGCGATTTTGGTTCGCAGTGTCACGAGGGTGAACGAGCAGTTACTACGCGGCTCCTCCGTGCGCTTCGTGGGTTCGGCGACGATCGGTGTCGATCATGTCGATGTGGACTGGCTGCGCAAGGAAGGAATTGCCTTCGCGCACGCACCGGGCTCGAATGCAGAATCCGTCGTGGAGTACGTACTGAGTGCGTTGCTGGCAACCATCGCCCATCGGGGAGACTCACTCGACGGTTTGACCGTGGGAGTCGTCGGCCGAGGCAACGTAGGCGCACGGCTCGAGCAGCGGTTGAGAAGCCTGGGGTTGATGACTCTGGTGAACGATCCTCCTCTGGCGGAAATCAATCATGACGGCGAGCTTGTGACCCTCACCGAGTTGCTCGAGAGTGCGGACATCGTCACGCTGCACTGTCCGCTTACGACTGCCGGCCCCCATCCCACGCGTCACCTGATTGGAGAGGAGGCGCTCGAGCGGATGCGGCCATCGGCCACGCTGGTCAACACGGCGCGGGGATCGGTCGTTGACAACCGTGCCTTGCTGCACGCGCTCGGCCGTGGACGGATTCGAGGAGCGATCCTCGACGTGTGGGAGGGCGAGCCTGTGCCGCTCGAGGGCCTAGTTGAGGCATGCGACCTCGCAACACCCCACATCGCCGGCTACTCGATCGATGGTAAGAACCGGGGGACGCTGATGCTTGGGAGACGCTTCGCGGCGTGGATGGGAGAGACCGCCGATCCGGCCTGGCAGGATCCAATCGATTCGAACGGTGCCAGTCTCATCGAGCTCGAGCCACCTCAGTCGGCATTAGCCTCTGATCTGGACGTATTTGTTCGCCAGATGTACGACGTCCGGCAGGACGACGCGGCCATGCGCCAGTTGCTCGGTCTCTCCGAGGAGGAGCGTGCTGCAGCGTTCATCCGGCTCCGACGCGAGTACCCCGACCGCTACTCCTTCGGCCGATACGCGGTCCGCGGCACTGAGTCAGAGGAGATGGACCGCATGCTTGCCGAGGGCCTCGGCGTGACGGTGCTACCTCGTGTAACCGAATGAGCGCAGAAAGGCGTCCTTATTGCGCCAGTCTGATCGGGCCTTAACGTGGAGCTGCAGGTAGACCTCGCGATCCAGAAATTGCTCGATTTCGTGCCTTGCAGCCCGGCCAAGCTTCTTCAAGCCGGCCCCGCCCTTTCCGATCAGTATCGCCTTCTGTGAGTCTCTCTCGACGACGATCTCGGCATCGATGAAGTCCTTCCCTTGCTCTCGTTCCTCATAAACCGTGATGTTGACCTGCGAGGAGTATGGGATCTCGGCACGGAACTGCTGGAAGATCTGCTCGCGAATCAACTCGGCAACGAAGAAGCGCTCAGGGTGCTCTGAAAGTTGGTCCTTCGGATAGAAGGGAGGGCCCTCGGGCAGCTTCTGAAGAATGAGTTCTCGAAGGCGATCGAGGTTGAAGCCCTTCAGCGCCGAGACGGGAATGACATCGTCGAAGGCATGGAGCTTCTGATAGCGCTCGACGAGGGGAAGGGCCTGCTCCTGCGCCACGAGATCGATCTTGTTAAGGACGAGGACGGTCGCGCTGTTCTCACCCAATCGGTTCGTGAGACGGCTAAACTCGGCCTCGGCCAGACTCTTGTCGGAAGCGTCCGCGATGAAGAGGACGATGTCGGCATCGGAGACGGCGTGCTCGGCGGCGCGATTCATCGCGTCGTGCAGCCGATACAAGGGTTTGATGATCCCCGGTGTGTCGAGGAAAATCACCTGGTGGTCGGGGTCGGACAGGATCCCGAGTACCCGATGCCGGGTCGTGCTCGGCTTGGGAGTGACGATCGACAGCTTACGCCCCACGAGTGCGTTCATCAGCGTCGACTTGCCGACGTTCGGCGGGCCTGCCAGCGCCACGTAGCCAGACCTGTGTCCTTCAGGAGTGGGCTCGGTCCGAAAGTCGCTCGGATCGAGCTCCATCGAGCCCTCGGCGCTGAACTCTGAAGGGTCGAACTCGGGTGGCTGCGGCATTGGATGACGATTAGGACGGGAGCGGTACGCTCGTCTACAATTGCGGCTCCCTATCGGTTCGGATGACCCAGCACGCGGAGGTACGCAGCCACCGCCGCCGGCAAACCCATCCAGAGCGCGTCTGCGGTCAGCGCGTGGCCGATGGAGACCTCGCAGAGGTGGGGCACCGCAGACGCGAACAACGGCAGATTGTCCAGATTGAGATCGTGGCCGGCGTTCACCCCGAGTCCGGCAGCATTAGCGGCCTCGGCCGTCGCGACATACTGCTCCAGGCTCCCCAGCGCGATGCCCTGTTCGAAGCGCCTGGCGTACGGCTCGGTATAGAGCTCGATGCGATCCGCGCCCGTCGCGGTCGCACGCTCCATCAACTCCGGCACTGGGTCCACGAAAAGGCTGACGCGGGCTCCCAGTTGGTGAATCTCCGAGACGACGGTCTGCAGCTGGCCAATCTGTTCGTCATCGAGCGGCCAGCCATGATCGGACGTGGCCTGCCCCGGACTGTCTGGCACCAGCGTCACCTGATGGATTCCTCCCGCATCATGCGCTTGACGCACCAGCTGGAGGAAGCCCGGATAGTCGGGTCGGCTCTCACGGGTCTCTGCCAGTGAGAAGGGATTGCCTTCCAGATTGAATTCGCGTCCGCGGTAGCCGGCCACAATCTCGGCGAGTAGGACTACGTCTCGCGGAATGATGTGACGGCCGTCCGGGCGGGGGTGGGCCGTAATGCCATGCGCCCCGGCATCGAGGGCGACCCGGGCCGCCCGAGCGAGATCAGGCACGTTGATAGGCCGTGCGTTCCGCAGAAGCGCGACCTTGTTTACGTTTACGCTAAGAGCGGCCGCCCGAGCGATCATTCATGGTGCGTTGAGGGGGGTCGAAAGGTACGGGGTGACGGCGCTTCGCCCATGAACGCATGCCGGACGTGTGGTTGCCTTATTTTGCGCCCGCCCGTCGACGTTCTCGGCGGTTGCGGCGCTGCCGCCTCTCCTTCTTCCGGCCACCCCAGGTATCCAGGACAACCCTCATGGCGCTACTGGCGAACCCGACGGTCCGCACCGTCCTACAGCTCGTGCTCGCGGTCGTGATCGTCATCCTCGGCTTCGTGCTTTATGGGACGATTATGAACCCGGCCCGCGAGTTTCAGCGCGAACAGGCGATCACCGACGAGTCTCGAGACCGCATGATGCAGGTCCGACGCGCGCTAATGGCGTACGAGCGTGAGTACACGGGCTATCCAAGCACGCTGGACTCGCTTGAGATGATCGTCAGGACGGACTCGTTCTTCGTCGCCAATCGTGACAGCATCTTCGACGTGGCCGCTGGCCGTCAGCTCAGCCTCGACTCGATGTGGTATTCGAGCCGTGGTCCGCGATTCGAGTACCGGGTCGCCCACGACGACACGCTGAACGCCTGGATCTACGTCCTCCGCGATCCGGCCACCGGCGACTCGATCGGTGGGTCCGACCCTACGCGTGCTGTCGGCCTTCGCCACGCGCCCAGCTGGCAGTGACCGATCCCGCCATGGCTGGCTCCTCAAGCGAGCGGCCGCGGGTCCGGGCCGCTATCGAGCTTTCGGGGGAGGTCCTCCGGTACGCCGAGGTCGACCTTGGCGTGCGCCGCAGCGCTCTCCGCGACAACCAGGGGCCGCCACCCGAGGCCAGACTCGTGCGACTCGGTGCGTGCGATTTCGAGTTCGACGTAGCCGACGCAATCCTCCAACCCGCGGGCCCGACTCATCTGGAGACCGTTGCCACCGCCCTGGGGGAGATCTTTGAAGGTTCACACGCCGACCATCTGCATGTGGTCGTGCACCCGTGGCAGGCTACCAGCTTCCTCGCTCCTCTTCCAGCCTCGATGCCCGTGGAGGAGCGATTCGAACAGGTGCGGCAGGAGGCTGCCATGCTCGCAGATGCTCGTCACGGCCGGCCCGTCCGCGTCACGGCCACCCCGGTGCGACGCGAACAGGCACCGGATGGCAGGGACTATCACTGGCACCACGTCCTACATCTGTCGGATGTCGTCCACGCGCGGGCGCATCACCTGGCCAAGCACATCCGAGAAAACATTCCAACGGTGTTCGTGGATGCCTGTGCAGCGACTTCGGCGCTAATCGATGTCCCGGCCCCGGAGGACGAGTCCGCTTCAGAGCTGCGCTTGCTCGTGGGGATTTATAACGGCTTCCTGGAAGCCACTATAGCGCGCGGGAGGTCGCTTCACTTCGCTCACGTTGCGGAGATAGCCGACGGCGCGGACGCCGCCTATTTCATCGCTGCGGTGATCGAGCGCCTGAGCATAGACCCCTCGGATCTTGCAGACCTTCAGGTTTACGGAGACGGCAAGGATGACGACGCCTTACAAGTCATCGAGGGAGTGGTTGGGCTCGAGGCGCGCTGGCTCAACCCGCTCGCCATCTTTGGTCGATCCTCAAACGACCTCGAGGGCCAGACCCTTTCGGCGTACGGTCCCGTCGTCGGGGCCACGCTGAAGGGTTAGGCGCAGCCGTGAGGATCACCGGAGGGAGCCTTCGCGGGCGTACAGTTCTGGCGCCATCGCGGGGCGCGCGTCCCACCACCGATCGCACCCGCGAAGCTCTTTTCAATCTTCTCCAGGCGCGGATAGATCTGCACGAGGTCGTGGTACTCGACGTGTTCGCGGGAAGCGGCGCGCTGGGTTTCGAGGCCCTCAGCCGCGGTGCCGAGCAGGTGACGTTCGTCGAAAAGGGCAGGGAGGCCCTGTCTGCAATTCGTGCAAATGTGACGGCGTTGAGGGTCGAAGATGCGACACTGGTCATCCGCGGCGATGCATACAAGCACCTCGTCAGGACGCCGGATCAGCAATACGATCTGGTTCTCGCAGACCCTCCGTATGAGGACGAAGGGATTACCCGGCTCCCTGCGCTCGTCTTGCCGTGGCTGCGCCCAGGCGGCTTCTTCGCGTTGGAACACGACGCGCGCAACGACTTCGCCGATCATCCCCAGCTCGACACGAGCCGGACCTATGGCAACACGGTCGTGAGCCTGTTCGAGGCCCTGTGAGCGTGAGCGGGCCGGTGGCTACGCTTGGCCGAGTTCCTGAGCAATCTCGGACTCAATCTGGGGGATGAAGCTTCCGAGCGCCATCTGGCCGCGGTCGCCTTCACCGTGCCGGCGCACCGACACCCCACCCGTGTCGGCCTCCTTTCGACCAACCACCAGCATATAGGGGATCTTCGCGATCTCGGCGTCTCGGATCTTGCGGCCGACCTTCTCGCTACGCTGGTCGACTTCCACACGGAGGCCGGCGCGTAGCAGCGGCTCGGCGACGTTGTCTCCGTAGGCGTTGAACTCGTCGGAAACCGGGAGTACGCGGATCTGGGTTGGGGCCA
>JBJHBB010000069.1:0-8099 GCA_050485265.1 Rhodothermales bacterium
ACCGTCCCGCTGCCGGCCACGACGAGACGCGCCGCGAGCTTCTGGATGCCATCCCGCTGGCGATCGCGCGCGTTTTCGTCGGCATCGCGGTACTTGTCGTGCGAGTCGGACGAAGAGTGCGGTAGCAACCGAACGACGTCGGCTACTAGCACCACGGGGCCCTTGCCCGCGCGGATGTGATCGACCGCTGCCTTTCCCACGGCGTAAGCGGTGAAGAAGTCAGTCCCGTCGTAACGAGCACGAGAGAGCCCCTCGTAACCGCCGGTGATACCGTATATGCTGCCGCCGGCAGTCTGCTCGGAGACAGGGACGGAAATCGCGTACTTGTTGTCCTGAATGTGGAATAGCGCAGGCGCCTTGGCGCGAGCGCTCCAGTTGAGCGCTTCGTGAAACGCGCCCTGGCTGGTCGATCCCTCGCCACCGGAGATGTACGTCACGGCGTCGGTCCCCTGGCGCTGACTGGCGAGCGCAAATCCGACCCCCGGCATGAACTGAGCGCCGACAGACGACGACGTCGACATGATGTTCAGCTCCCGGTGGCCGAAGTGTTCGCTCATCTGGCGGCCTCCCGATGAGGGGTCATCGGCCTTGGCCATGTGCGCGAGCATCGTGTCATTGACCGTCATCCCGGCCATCAGGGACATGGTCAGATCGCGATAGTACATGCAGTACCAGTCGTGCCCGCCTTTGAGGTGCATGCCGAGTCCTGCCTGCGCAGCCTCGTGACCAGCGCACCCGATGTGAAAGAAGCCCTTCCCCTGCTTCAGCAGGGTGAGCATCTTGTCATCTAGCCTCCGCGAGGTCATCATCGTCCTGAGAACGCTCTTTAGCGCATCAGGCTCGAAGTCTGCAGGACCCACTGGAGTCACGTCGAGGTCTCCTTCATACTCCACCAGTGATGGTTTGGAGTGGCGTCCGTTGGTGGCCGGGGAGTTCTTCTTGGCACCCTTGGTGCTCCGGCTCTTCTTGGCGGACTTGGATTCGGCGACTCTCGACTTGTCAGACATCGGCTACACGGTCTTGCGGCGGGTCAGAATATACGGGGAGGCCAGGCCGGTCCCGATCCGGAAGCTACCCTGACCGGTCGCTCGCGACGGGGCTTCCGGCCCGGATCTCCGGGCAATTCACGGGTTGCGGCCACTCGCTTTTCATCGCCGCTCCGTGCAACCTTCCGGGTGCACGAAAGCTTCAACGCGGCGTCCAGGTTCTCACCATCCCGCCGGCCAGCAGGTCGACCTCGATGAGTCTCAGCGATCTCCCTTCGTCGTCCGAAGGTGGAATCAGCACCGCCCAGGCCAATCCATCGGTTTCTAAGGCCCAGTGGACGAACTACGCGATGCGCAAGCTTCGTGAGGGCTACGTCCTTATCCAGTCTCGCAACGGCCGCGTGTTCCATTTCCACCGGGCAGGAGAGCCGCAGCAACCGTGCGCGACCCACGCAGGGCGGAAACTGCTCGAGATGGGCCTGTTGACCGTCATCAAGTCCGACGTCCGTGGGACACACTTCGGCCTGAGAGAGATCTTCAGCGAGGACTCCCCGGCGGCCTAGCGAGCCCGGACCTACAGCGGGACTTCTACGTCGTCCGAGACACCATCCCCGAGCCCGATATCTCCGGGCTCAAACATTTCGCCAAGCGGCAACTCGAACCAGAAGCGCGTGCCGCGACCCGGCGTGCTTTCTACATGGATGGCCTCGCCGTGCGCTTGTAGGATCTGCTTGACAATGGCGAGCCCGAGCCCGGTGCCTCCCTGGGCTCGCGTTCTGGCGGCGTCCACCCGATAGAAGCGTTCAAAGACTCGGTCGAGGTGCTCCTCGGGTATGCCCCGGCCGTTGTCGACCACCTCGAAGCGGGCCTTGTCACGATGCCCGCGAGTCCGGCATCGGATGATCCCCTCTTCGCTGTAGGCGATCGCGTTATCGATGAGGTTGGTCAGCACCTGGCGGATGCGCGCCCGGTCCGCGAACACATCGATGGGTCGGTTCTCGTAGCTGAGTTTGAGACCCTTGGCCGTGGCCTTCGGCTCGAGCATCTCGGCGACCTCCTCGATCAACTCCTGGAAGTCGAACACCTCCGGAAGGATGGCATCAGCTCGGTACTCGAGCTTGGCGATCTCGATCAGGTCGGTGAAGAGGTTATTCAAGCGCTGCAGGTTGATCAGTCCCTTGGTCGCGTACTTCTGTCTCATGCTCTCGGTGAGGTCAGGGGATGCGAGCGCCTCGATATACCCCCCAACCGCGAAAATCGGATTCTTCACCTCATGGCTAACGTTGCCGATGAACTCGTTCTGGACCTGGGTCATACGCTGCAGTTCAAAGATGTCCTGCCTGAACCGCTCCGCCATCGCGTTGAGGCTCTTTTCCAGGTCCTGGAACTCCGCGGCCCGCGTCCGAACCGTGATCTCGTAATCGGGATCGCCCTCTGCGATCTTGCCCGCACCGTCACTGATAACTCTCAGGGAACCGGCCACCTGCTTGGCTGCTATCCACGCGCCGAGAAGTGACAGCACGAGCGCAAGCACCAGACCGATGACCAAGGTGGCCAGAAGCCGTTGAGTTACGGTGACCATCGGCGGGGCGACCTGGGCGATGCGAACAACGAGCCCCGAGACGGGCCGGTAGACCGCGGCATACAACACGACGTTTCCATTTTCCTCGCGCTCGGCGAATCCGAAGCCCTCACTTAGCGCGCGCCGCACCTCGGGCCGAGTCAGGAAATCTCGATCCGAGACGATGGCGCGATTCTCGACTTCCCAAAGCAGTCCGTCCGCCGTGCCCACGGCCACGCGAAACGGCGTGACCGCCGATATCTCGCGCAGCGCTTCGAGCAACTCATCGCCCTCGGCCGACTCGACCTGAGTGGCCACGTAGCGGGCCTGCCCGCGAAGTGTCTCCTGCGTCGCGTCGTAAACCTGCCCTCGGAGGACGAGAAACGAGTAGAGGCCCACGACCAGCACCGCGCCGCCAACGAACACGGCAAACGTGAGCATCATCCACGTCTGCGTCGAGGCGCGGCGTGGGAAGAAGAGTGTCTTGAGATCTTTCCAGAGCGCCATGTCAGTCGCCGCCGTGCCGGGTTGAGGACGGCACGGCGCTGTTCAGCAGACCGGTTCCCGAGAAGCGATCTACACCTCCTCCTCGGTCGGCTCCTCCTCTACGAAGCGGTAGCCCACGCCACGTACGGTCTGGATGTGCTTGGCGAAATCACCCAGCTTCTCGCGAAGATTCTTGATGTGCGCGTCGACCGTTCGCTCGGTGACCATCATCGCGTCCTTCCAGATGGTCTCTAGCAACTGCTGGCGGGTGAAGGCCTTTCGTGGGTGACGGACGAGGTACCGCAGCAACTCGAACTCGGTGAGCGTGAGCCCGAGGTCCTCGCCATCGAGCGTGGCCCGGTACTCGTCCTCGTAGATCGTGAGGTTTCGCACCTGAAGGATCTTGCTCTCCTCAGTGCCGGCACGACGCAGGATGGCCCGTGCATTCGCGAGAACGACCTGCGGGCTAACGGGCTTGGTGAGGTACGCGTCGCCACCGGCCATCAGTCCCTCAATCTGGTCCTGCTCTTCGGTCTTCGCCGTGAGGAAGAGGATCGGCACCGTCTCCGTCTCGACACGCCCGCGCAGGCGTCGCGCAACCTCAAAGCCGTCCAGGCCAGGCAACATGACATCGAGCACGATCAAATCGACGTCCTGCTGGGCCTTGTTAAGCGCTTCCTCGCCGTCGTGGGCGGTGAGGACATTGAAGCCTTCCTGGCGTAAGAAGTGCGAAATGATTTCCGCGACGTCCTCCTCGTCATCAACTACGAGGATGGTGATCTCAGACGGGGTAAGAGTAGCCATGGTAGGAGAGGTGGTCGACTGGGGGGTGATGCGCGTATGTGATTCCGAGTGGGGAAGTGTACGCAGGCAGATGGTAGCTATATGAAGGAAAGCGGTTCCGCACACCAGACACTACGGACTTTCCTACGCACTCGAAATGGGGACGGATAGCAACCTGGCACGCAATCACCCATCACCCTGACCGATTCGTGGGACGCGGGCCGTGAGACCGGTGGGCAACGTGTAGGCCATTGTCCGGGCAGCCTCCGCCTGTTCGGTTAGACTCGGCCCGCCATCACCGAAGAGGACGGCTTCGTCACCCACGGAGACGCCCGAGCCTTGGGGACCGATGTCAACCATGAGCATGTCCATACACACGCGTCCCGCGATCGGGTACTGCTTGCCATTTATCCCAACGCGGCCAGTGCTGGAGAGCTGGCGCGGGACGCCGTCAGCATACCCCGCGGCGATCGTCGCGATCGTCGTGTCCCGTTCGGCCACCCAGCTGCGACCGTACGAGACGGACTCTCCCTGCTTCACCGGGAGCATGTGTACCACGCGGCTTACGAGGCGCATCGCGGGCTGCAAAGGCAGAAGTTCCTCCAGCGTCCTGGACGAAGCCATACCGTAGAGCAGGCCACCCGGCCGCACGAACGTGCGACCTTCGACGGTCTCCGACATGCGCGCCAGGGCCCCGCTATTTGCGATGTGCGTGGGCAGACTGCCATTGATGTCGCGTATTACGTTGTCGAAGTCTCGAACCTGTTGACGCGCGAAGGACAGGTCCTCCTCGTCGGCCGTCGCAAGGTGTGTCCAGACCGCCGCTAGCTCCATCGTGTCGGATTCCCGAACCGCGGCGACTGCCGCAGCAGCTTCCGTCGTGGACATGCCCAGGCGGTGCATCCCCGTGTCGATCTTGAGGTGAGCCCGCAGCCTGACCCCGGCGTCCAGAACACTTCGAAGTGAGTGTGGGCCGGCGATGGTGATTTCGAGATCATGATCGGCGTAGTCCCGAAGCTGATCACGCAGTGGCCCACCGAACACGAGGATCCGGCGCCTGACCCCGAGCTCACGGAGTCTGACCCCCTCAGCGACATTGGCAACCGCAAAGGCGTCGACTTCCGCCTTCTCGAGGAGCGGCAGGATGGTCTCGACCCCGTGGCCGTACGCATCTGCCTTGACCACGGCCATCACAGGAACGCCTCTGGACAGCCTCGCCGCTAACGCGATGTTGTGGCGGATGGACGCCAGATCGATCTCGGCTCGAATGATGGCGTCAGGCCGATTGGAAGCGTCCATCAATGGTGAAGATGCCTGGGTAGGTGCCGGCTTTCACTGAATGAAGGCGCCGCAGAAAGACCGAAAGCCTCGATCACCGAATCAGATCCCCGACGCGATGAGCAGCTCGATGTCGCGGTGCGGCATCCCGAACATGAGGGCAAGATTTTTCTTCGTGAGGTGGCGCCGATAGACGTACGTACCGGAGCGCAAGCCCGCGCTCGACCACAGCGCGTCGTTGATCGAACCGGCCTGACCGATCTCCAGCAAGTAAGGGACGAGGACGTTCGTCAGGGCGTAGGTGGCCGTGCGAGCTGCATTGCTTGGCATGTTTGGTACGCAGTAATGGATCACGCCCTCTTCCACGAAAGTCGGATTAGAGGACGTAGTCGGGCGGCTGGTCTCTATGCACCCTCCCTGATAGGTCACCAGGTCGACTGCCACGGATCCGGCCTTCATCGAGGCCACCATTTCGCGCGTGACGAGCATCGGTGAGCGCTGACCAACGCGCATCATCGCACCGATCACGACATCGGCACGACGGACTGCTTCCTGAACGTAGGGGACGTTCGCGACAGCCGTAGTTACTCGGCGACCTAGGTAGTGCTCGAGGGCCCGAAGCGCCGCCAGATCGTTATCCAGCACGATGACCTGAGCACCGTAACCGAGAGCGGTGCGCGCGGCCCACTCGCCAACAACTCCGGCACCGAGGATCACCACCGTCGCCGGCGGAACCCCGGATATCCCCCCTAGCATCACCCCGCGGCCACCCTCGGCAGACTCGAGCAGCCGAGCCGCCACCTGGACCGCCATCGACCCGGAGATCTCATGCATCATGCGCACGATCGGGAAGGATCCATCGGGGTCGGTGATGAACTCAAACCCGATCCCCGTGACACGCAGGGCCATCAGTCGGCGCAGAAACTCCGGCGTGGTGCCACCAAGATGCATCGCCGAGATGAGCACCTGGCCATCCTTGAAGAGCTCTAACTCATCGATGGTTGGGGGAAAGACCTTCACCACGAGCTCGCTCTGGGCGTAGAGCTCGGACGGAGCGTCGACCACTTCGGCACCCACCTCGGCGTACTCCTGGTCGCTGAAATGAGCTTCGTCACCAGCACCTCGCTCAACGACCACCTCGTGGCCGGCAGCGGTGAGTATTCCCGCGCCGTACGGAGCCAGCGACACGCGGCGCTCCTCGTTCGAAACCTCCTTTGGAATCCCGATTCGAATTGACCGCTTCTGCTCGGCCACGGCGAACGGCTTTTCCTGCGGAACGAGTACACGCTCGGACCCGAAACCGGGAATCGCGGGAAGCTCCATGCAACGAGGGGCGAAGGGACGCGGGAAGGTACGACACGCGCCCAGATACCGGTCGCGCGGAGACTAGCGGGCCAGCCAGTGGTGCATGATGATTCCCGCGGCCACCGCAACGTTGAGGCTTTCCACACCCGCGCCAGACCTTTCCCCGATGGTAACCGCTTCGTCGATACGCGGCAAGAGAACATGGGAGATACCATGTGCCTCACTACCCATCACCAATACGCACTCGTCTGGCGCGCTCCATCCTGCGAGTGGTTCTCCCTTCGTGTCCGCGGCCACGACGCGGTAACCTCGCGCGCGCAAAACGTCCAGCGCGGCCCCGAGATCGGTGGCTCGAACGAGGGCCACATCCCACAATCCCCCCATAGAGGCCCGCACAGTCTTTGGGCCGAACGGGTCGGCTGTTCCCGGACCGACGAGTACGGTCTTAACCCCGAACCACGCTGCGCTACGGACGATGGCACCCACGTTCCCGGGGTCCTGCACGGCGTCAAGAGCCACGATGGCGCCGGTAGCGTCAGAAAGCTCAACCCACCGCTGGCGCCCGATCGCAACGAGGCCCTGTGGGGACGAGGTATCAGCGATCTGACGCAACTCCTGCTCTTCAGCGCTCCACACGGGTACGTCAACGCTCGAGAGGAGCAGCTGCACACGGTCGTCGTCCAGGCTCGCCGGTGTAACCACGATCTCGGCAACGTCGGCGTTCGCCGCGAGCGCACTTTCGACGGCGCGCACCCCCTCGATCAGATACTCCCCTGACTCGTCCCGATGTCGTTTGCGAGAAAGTCGGACGAGCTCCTTGGCCCGGCGTCGCGTGAGTGGGGAGGGATTCATTCTTGCGCGAGGGAACATGAACCGATCAGAAGATCGTCCCAGAAGCCCCTCGCATGAGACAGGTGCGCAATTGGTCGACATCGACGAGGGTCAGCGTTGTTGCGGAAGCGCTTCCACGTTTTCCGCGCCGCTTCATTGCGGACCGCATGACTCCCTCACCCCACCTTGTATATTCGCGCCCCGTCTGATGTCAGGAACTATTCACGCCACCGACACTGTGCGCGTGCCTCCCCCCGGCCCACACAGCTCCTGCCCTCCCCTACCCGCTCCCATGCCGTTTCAGCGCGACGTATATCGCCGGGCCGTGTATCAGGAACCAGCACCGCTCGCCCAGGACAATCCCTTCCAGGAGATGATGGAGCGGTTCGCTCACGCGGCCGAGATCATCGAGTTGGACACCGGGCTCTTCGAGTATCTCTCCTCGCCAGCGCGCATCCACATCACCTCGGTCCCGGTGGTGATGGACAACGGTGAGCTCCGCGTATTCGAGGGCTACCGTGTGATCCACAACGAAGCACTCGGACCCGGCAAGGGCGGGATTCGCTTCGCCCCGGATGTGCACCTGGACGAGGTCAAGGCCCTCGCCGCCTGGATGACATGGAAATGCGCCATCGTGAACGTCCCCTTCGGAGGCGCAAAGGGTGGGATCTGCTGCAACCCGGCAGAAATGAGCCCGGGCGAACTCGAGCGCCTCACGCGTCGCTACACGGCCAATCTGCTCGACGTCTTTGGGCCGGACAAGGACATTCCTGCCCCTGACATGAACACCAACGAGCAGATCATGGCCTGGCTGCTCGACACGTACTCGATGCATGTTCGCAGGACTGAACCGGCCGTCGTAACGGGTA